>JAHEMG010000096.1:3967-14778 GCA_024643755.1 Flavobacteriales bacterium
CCGGAAATTTCTGCTCCGGCCATCGAAAGGAGTAACGCACCCAATACGCGTTTCATGGTTATTTAATGAAGAACCAATACGTTAAGAAGATCGTTCCTAAAACAATTCTATAGTATCCAAACACGGCAAAGCCCTTGGCTTGAATGTATTGAATGAAGAATTTTACGGCGAAAAATGCGGTGATGAAACTGATGACATTACCAATAAGTATGTCGTTCATTTGCTGAGTAGTGAGACTATCCCAGTGTTTTAACATCTTATATCCACCTGCTGCTGCAAGTGTAGGGAGCGCCAACAGAAATGAAAACTCTGTGGCTGCATGTCTGCTGAGTTTGCCCTGTAAACCGCCTGAAATGGTTGCTGCGGAACGACTCACACCGGGTATCATAGCCAGGCACTGAAACAGTCCAATTTTGATACATTCAATGGGTTTGAGATCTTCAATTTCTTTGGTTCCGGGAGGGAAGATTTTTTCAATTCTCAACAAAACAAATCCAAAAATGATGAGTGTGATTCCAGGAATCCAAGGCGCTTTTAGCATTTGTTCAAGTAGGTCATCGAACAAGAATCCCAACACCGCAGCGGGAATAAAGCCCATGATCAATATGGGGTAAAGTTTTAGCGCACTGGCACTAAAGAACTTTTTCCAATACAAGGTTAAAACGCTGGCTATCGCACCAAATTGAATCGCGATGAGGTAGGTTTCGTGCTCATTTGCACCCATGCCGAGCCATTCTCGTGTTAGCATGAGGTGGCCAGTGCTACTCACCGGTAAAAACTCGGTAAGTCCTTCCACAACACTGAGAATCAAATTCTCAATCCAAGTCATGGATTAGGCAGCTTTTTTCTTGTAAAAAATGGCAACAATGCCCAAGATGAATCCCACAAATACAACAATGGGCGCCACGGTTAATTTGGTGCTGTTGTAGATGTCTTCGGTGCCAGACATTAGGGCAAATCCAATCACCAATACCAGAATTGAAACTCCTGTAAGGATATAATTCATTGGGCCAAACAACATAGGTTGTGCCTTGGTTTCCGTTTTTGTAGTTTTATTTTTTAACGCACTCATGGTTATTAATATAAATTTTCAATTTTGGTTCTCAAGTATCTGCGCGTGCTGAGCCAACTTCCGAACGATGCCAAAATTAATCCAAATATCGATACGGACACGCAAATTATCAAAAGTTCATTCAGTCCGATATGCTGGGTGAAATCATTGATGATGGCGAAATCTTCAAAAACGATGGGCAGACCATAGAAAACAGTGAGTAACGAGCCCATGGCGATGGGGATGGCGATGAGTGAATATCGCACAAAATTCATCACGTAGGGTTTCACGATAAAGGTGTTGGTGGCGCCTACTAACTGCATGCTTTTGATCAAGAACCGGTTTGCGAATATGCTCAGTCGCGTGGCGCTTTGTATCAATGCAATGGCGATGAGCATAGCAATGGCCGAAGACGCTCCAAAAATCCATTGAAGGCGTTGTACGTTCGCTGTCATATTTTCTACCCAGTTGCGCTGATAGATGACATCTTCAACCTGTGGCAGTGTGCGTAAATGTTTGGATTCTTTGTCGATGAATTGAATGTTCGCGTAATCGGCTTTGGGGTATAATTCCAAACTCAATGGCAGTGCAATGTTCTCAGCGAAAGACAAAATTTCACCATCGTATTTATCGCCCATCTCCTTCATTCCTTCAGCTGGGGTGATGTATTTGGTCGTTTTAATCCAGGGCTCTTGCTGTAATTTGCTTTCTAGGGCCTTGACCTGGGCGGGGGTGGTTCCATCCATGAAATACAAATCAATGCTGGAACTCTCCATCAAGTGCTTGCTCAGGCCTTGAAATCCAACCAAGGAAAATCCCAACAATCCCAACATGAACATGACGGCCGACAAGGAAATGATGGATGGCCAAGCACTGGGTTTTCTGCGGGTATTTGTCATTTTGCGTGATTTACTGCGAAGATGCAACGAATTTGGAAGGTTTTGAATGGAAAGTTATCCGCATCAGTGGGGTTTGAATGTGGAATTATACGCATCGACACTTGCAGCCAGAAATTGATGGACGGGATGTTTTTTTGGGGCGATGATGGAAAAATGACATCGGCTTATGGCAACATTTTCGTTGGAATCCTTGTCTGTTAGTTGTAAATTTGAAAATTAAATCGATAATGTTCAAAAAACTGTGGATATTGGTGTGTCTGAATGCTTTGTTGGCAGGCGCTCTATATGGAGCGGAACCAACGACAGCGGCATCAAATTTGGCAGCTGGTACAATTACCTGTAAAACGGTTCAATTGACGTGGACATCAGGCAATGGTGCATGGCGGATCGTTTTGATGAAAGAGGCGAGTGCAGTGAATGCAACCCCAACCGATAATTCTTCCTATTTGAGTAATTCTGTATTCGGAACTGGTCAAGAATTGGGTACCGGTAATTTTGTCGTTTTCAACAACATCACCAACAATTGTACGGTAACGGGTTTGAAACCAAATACACAGTATTATGTGACTGTATTTGAACACGATGGTACAGGTCCTGATTACCTCACCACAAAAACGGCAACCGTAAGCTTTAAAACCAACAACTTGGTGATGGGCTTTACCTATAAGGGTACCACCGATAGTTGTGAAAAGACCAATAAAATTACATTTACCAATACCAGTACCGCAACATTTGGTTGGATCAAATACACCTGGATTTTTGGTGATGGTACCCAAGATACTGGGGTGAATATCACGCATACTTACAATAAAGGCGGAAACTTCTCTGTGAACTTGGTTGCTTCTCCTGCTTTGGGATGTATTGACGTTGCGACTTCTACAAAATCTATTTTTATTGTGCCTCGCCCTGTAAGTAAGCCCTTCGAGAAAAATGCGGATACTGTGCAGTGTTTTGAGGGACATATTTTTAAGTTGGACGACAATACGCAGTTGGCGAAGATTCCAAAATGTGCTTATATCCGAACATGGTATTTTGCCGACGATGATAGTGCAACCATTCCCAACCCCAGTAAGTCTTACGCCAAACCCGGGAAGTATCGCATCCATTACAAAAGCGAAACCCTTTATGATAACTTGCCAACCGGTTGTACAGATACAGCCAACATGTGGGTAAGGGTTGTGCCAAGTCCATCCAGTGGTATTTCGATTAACGACAGCATTCAGTGCTTGGCGGGTAATAAATTTGATTTTGACAACAAATTCCCTGGATTGGTTTCTTTCCGATGGGATTTGGGTGGAGGAATTACCGGTACTACCAAAACCATATCGCGCAGTTTTGCGGCGGTGGGTGATTATCCGATCATCCATGAAGCAACCAGTGTTGACGGTTGTTCAGGTATTGATACCGTGATAGTGAAAGTTAAACCAAACGTGGATCCTTCGTTTACCGGATTGCCAGCTACGGCTTGCCAAGGTGGTCCAGCGATTACGTTGACGCCTACTACTGCTGGCGGATTCTTTTACGGTCAAACCTTTACGGGTAATTCATTTCAGCCAACGTCTACCGGTGTCGTAAAGATTAAATATGTAGTGGCAGATCAATACTGTCCTGATAGTTCTACCCAATCCATCACAATCCAACCAAAGCCTGTGCTTAATTTGGGCAAGGATACCACCTTGTGTAATGGTGCATCTACTGATTTAACGATTTTGATTCCTGGTACAGTGCTGTGGAACGATGGTTCTTCTTCCAATGTTAGAACTGTTTCTGCCGCTGGGATCTATGGTGCGGTCGTGAACAATAGCGGTTGTATTGCTACGGATTCAATTAATATCAAAGTGAATTCAAGTCCGATGGTAACCTTGCCCATCGATACCATTTTGTGCCAAGGTTCTATTGTGAAATTGGTGGCTCCTTACATGCCCAATACCAATATTTTGTGGAGCACGGGTTCAACTGATACCGTGATTTACGTTAGTGCGGCCGGTAATTATTCTGTAACCATTTCCAATGCTTGTGGTAGTGCCACAGACGATGTTACGGTTTCATTGATGATGGGCGACTGTGATTTGTTTATCCCAACGGCGTTTACACCCAACGGTGATGGCAGAAACGAAACCTTCAAGATTTTTGGTCGAGGCGCTAACCCTACATTGTTCAAAATATACAATCGTTGGGGTGAAAAAATATTCGACAGTGAAACAGCCGGTAGCTACGAATGGGATGGTTATTTCCAGGGTGCTGTATGTCAGGAAGGCCTTTATACCTTCATTTATCGCTACGAATTGAAGACGGGCGATCGCGTTCGTCGCAAGACCATTTCAGGAAACGTGCTGTTGATGCGTTAGAAAGTGGGTAAGTAGTGGTAAAAACTCTCTAAAAGTTATTTTCTCCTCCGCGTTGGGTGTTGTAATTTTGTGCCACATGGTACATCAACCCGCCACCGTAGAACAAGCCAAACAGTTAGGTCTGTTGGAAGAAGAATTTCACAAAATTTGCGACATACTCGGTCGTCAGCCCAATTTTACTGAGATTTCTGTTTACTCTGTAATGTGGAGTGAGCATTGTAGTTATAAGAACTCAATCGTTTGGTTAAAGACCCTGCCAAAATCCGGCTCAAAAATGTTGGCCGAAGCTGGGGAAGAGAACGCGGGATTGGTAGACATTGGTGATGGATTGGCTTGCTGTTTTAAAATAGAAAGTCACAATCACCCCAGTGCCATTGAACCTTACCAAGGTGCAGCAACGGGCGTTGGTGGTATCAATCGCGATATTTTCTCTATGGGAGCAAGGCCTATCGCTCAATTGAATTCGCTCAGATTTGGTAACATCGCCACCGATCGTACCCAATGGTTGGTGAAAGGTGTCGTAAAAGGTATTGGAGATTATGGCAATGCTTTCGGTATCCCCACTGTGGGTGGCGAAGTGTACTTTGATGATTGCTACGAACAAAACAACTTGGTGAATGCCATGAGCGTGGGAATCGTTGGCGTTGGAAAAAGTATTTCTGCCGGTGCAGGTCCTGCCGGAAACCCCGTATATATTTTTGGATCAGCAACAGGAAAAGACGGTATTCACGGTGCGGCATTTGCCTCCAAGGATATGAGTGAAGATAGTATCTCCGATTTGCCATCAGTGCAAGTAGGCGATCCTTTCTGGGAAAAGTTGATCCTTGAAGCAAGCATGGAAATCATTGAAACCGGCGCTGTTGTTGGTATGCAGGATATGGGTGCGGCGGGTATCACCTGCTCAACCAGCGAGATGAGTGCCAAGACCAATGTAGGAATGGATGTTTGGTTAGATAAGGTGCCGATGCGTCAGCCCGACATGAAAGGTTGGGAATTGCTATTGAGTGAGAGTCAAGAGCGCATGTTGGTGATTATCGAAAAGGGTCGCGAGAAGGAAGTTGAAACCATCCTAGAAAAGTGGGATTTGACCTATGCCCACATTGGCATGGTAACAGATACCGAGCGTGTACGATATTTCATGGGCGATGTGTTAGAGGCCGATATCCCAGCGCAGTCATTGGTGCTTGGCGGTGGAGCTCCTGTGTATCATCGCACTTGGGCAGAACCTGCCTATTTGAAGGAAATCGCTGCGTTTGACTTGAATGCGGTAACGGATTTGACCATGGAGGAAGCCAAAAGCGCGGCTTTAAGATTGTGTGGTGAGCCCAATATCGCCAGCAAACGTTGGATATATGAACAATATGATTCAATGGTAGGGACGATCAACGAATCGACCAATTTGCCATCAGATGCATCTGTAGTGAAAATCGCAGGTACCAATAAAAGTTTGGCATTAACCGTGGATTGTAACAGTCGCTATGTGCATGCGGATCCCAACAAAGGTACCCAAATTGCAGTATCTGAGGCGGCGAGAAACATTCGCTGTACCGGTGGTGTGCCCACTGCCATTACCAACTGTTTGAATTTTGGTAATCCTTACAACGAAGAAGTTTATTATCAGTTTAAAAACGCCATCGAAGGTATGGGCGAGGCTTGCAGAAAGTTCGATACCCCAGTAACCGGTGGAAACGTGAGTTTTTATAACCAGAGTACCAACGGACAGGCGGTTTATCCCACACCAACCATTGGTATGGTAGGCATCATTGAAGATCCATCGCACCGCATGAGCATTCCATTCAAAGCGGCAGGTGAAGCGATCGTTTTGTTGGGTGCTACCCGCAACGACTTGGGAAGTTCGCAGTATATCGCCAAAGTAAAAGGTGTTGCACAGAGTCCATGTCCAACTTTCGACTTAGACGAGGAATTCGCATTGCATCAGTTGTTGGAAACCTTGGCCAAAGAGCAGGCGGTGTCTTCAGCACATGACGTGAGCGAAGGCGGGTTGTTTGTTACCTGTTTCGAAAGCGCATTGGCGGGCGGTACTGGGTTTGATTTGTGTACAGAACGCGGCTTGCGTTTGGATGCCGGATTGTTCGGTGAAAGCCAAAGCAGGGTAGTGGTTTCTGTTTCGCAGTCGGGCTTAGATCGTTTGATGAAGCTTGCGTCAGCAGCAGGTGTTACGGCTACTCACGTAGGTACTGTTTTGGGCGATGCTCAAGTCATCATCAACGGCGAGTCATGGGGTGAAATGTCAGCATTTGCCAACCCCTACGGATCGGTGATTGCTTCTTACATGAATTAATTTTAGGCCATGACAACCTTCAGCTATTGGGAGCAACAATGCTTGGATAGTGTGGATTGGGTTGTGGTGGGTGCGGGCTTGGTTGGTTTGCAATCGGCCCGAAAACTCAAAGAGTCTTTCCCTCAGCAGCGGGTGGTTGTCATCGATGCACATGCATTGGGTGGTGCGGCTAGTTTGCGCAACGCGGGATTTGTTTGCTTCGGCAGTGCCGGAGAAATGCTCGATGAAATAGAAAGAACGTCGGAATCCCAGGCGTTATCGCTCTACAACAAACGGTTTCAAGGGATACAGCGGTTGATGGACCGGTATGGACATGATCGCTTGGGATTTGAACCCACTGGTGGGATGGAAGTGTTTTCGGCGCAGGAGGCAGATGGTGCAGAGCGGGTAATTGACGCGCTGGGTTATTTGAATGGGTTGGTTCGGTCTGTACATGGAAGCGATGCATTTCTGCTTTGCGATGCTGCAAAAACCGGAATGAATGTCTATCAAAAGGGCATCGTGGCTCCGGCGGAGGGCGGAATACAGACACACTTGTTGTATCGGGCGGTGCGGGAAGATGCCATCGCTCAAGGTGTTGAAATTTATGAAGGTATTCGCGTGAGTGGTTGGGAAGATACCTCAGTTGGGGTTGAAGTGTCGCTTGCGCAAGGCGGGGTGATTCGGGCCAGCAGAATGTTGATATGCACCAATGGATTTACCAGGGATTTGATACCAACGGTGGCAGTGGCACCAGCAAGGGGACAAGTGTTTGTCACAGAGTCACTAGGCTCTTTGCCGTTTCAAGGGATTTATCACGCAGATCAGGGGTATATTTATTTTCGTTCTCTGGGCGATCGCCTGTTGATTGGCGGCGGTAGAAATCGCGATTTTGTGGGTGAAGAAACCATGGATATGGATGTAACCAAACCGTTTGAGCAATATTTAAAAACATATGTGGAAACAGTGATATTGCCCGGGAAATCGGTGCGGTTTGAATATGGTTGGTCGGGCATCATGGGGATGGACAACAATCGAAATCCATTGATCGGTTGGCATAGTGACCATGTGTGTTTGGCAGTGCGAATGGGAGGCATGGGCGTGGCGTTAAGCGCATGGGTGGCAGAGGAGGTATTAAACGTTGTGCGGGACGATAAAGGGATATAATTTCATTAGACTTTGAATTAAAAAGATGGCCATCGACAATCACGAAATCGTAAAAGCGCTTCAGTTGTACGCCAGTTTGGCGGAGTTGCACGAAGAGAACCCCTTTAAATATAAGGCCTTTGCCTCGGGGGCTTTCAATTTGCGAAAAATCAAAGAGCCGCTGAGCGATTTGGAAGAATCGCAACTTTTGCAGATTCCAGGCGTTGGAAAATCGGTGGCAAAAGCCATCGTTGAATACGCTGCTGAGCGAAGGTTTCAGGCATTGGAAGCGTTGTTGTCTGTGACGCCCAGTGGATTGATTGGAATGCTTGGGGTGAAGGGTTTGGGTCCGAAAAAAGTTCGGTTGATATGGCAAGATTTGGGTATCGAAACGGTGGAAGAATTGTTTGATGCTTGTCGACAAAATCGGTTGGTGGAGGTGAGTGGTTTTGGATACAAAACCCAGCAGTCGATTTTGGATGCGATATCATTTTCATTTGCAGCTAGGGGGAAGTTTCACTTGGCGAGAATCATGCCGTATGCGGAGGCATTTTTGTCGGCGTTGAATCAAGTGTTGGGCGATGAAAAACATGCATTTACGGGCGATTATTATCGCAAGGCGGATGTGATTGAGCGCTTGACCTTGTTGACAACCGCCATGGAATTTAGTGGAATGAGTGAGGGCGAGTGGGAGGAGATCGCCGCCGCCGGCGGAGAGGATTTGCAGGGCTGGATATACAATGAATCTACAGCGCTTTGGAAACATGAACAGGGATTTGTACTGGATGTTCAAGTGGTGCCCTTTGGCGAGTTTGATCGAGAATTGTTTGAGTTGGGCGCATCGGATGGACACCTAGAGAAAATGAATTATCAATCTTCGGATTGGCGTGGCAATGACAGAGATACTTACGCTGCCAAAGGCTTGTCTTTTGTGGCGCCCGCACGTAGGGAAGGTCATCGCGAATTTGATCGTATCGTTGAAGAAAAAGACATCATACAGTTCTCTGACCTTAAAGGTGTATTGCATAACCACACCACCTACTCAGACGGCTTGAATTCAGTGGAGGAAATGGCGCTGTATGCCATGGAAATGGGGCTGGAATATTTGGGCATTTGCGATCACTCAAAAACCGCTGGCTATGCCCGGGGATTGCAGGTTGAACGCGTATTACAGCAATTTGAGGAAATCGATGCGTTGAACCAACAGCTTTGGCCTTTCAAGATTTTCAAAGGCATAGAAAGTGATATTTTGAGCAACGGCGAGTTGGATTACGAACCTGAGATATTGTCGCAGTTCGACATGGTAGTGGCTTCTGTGCACAGTAACCTGGGGATGACAGAGGAAAAGGCCATGCAGCGATTGGTTACGGCGATTGAAAATCCATATACGACGATTTTGGGACATCCCACGGGTCGTTTGTTGCTCATGCGTGAGGGCTATCCGATCGATCACCACAAAATTATTGATGCTTGCGCGGCCAATGGGGTAGCGATTGAGCTGAATGCCAATCCTTATCGCCTAGACATCGATTGGCGATACGTTGATTATGCCATGGAAAAAGGGGTGATGGTTTCAGTGAATCCAGATGCGCACGAGAAAATGGGCTATTGGGATATGCACTTTGGCGTATTAAGTGGTCAAAAGGGTGGGTTGCAGAAATCGCTCACGCTCAATGCATTGAATTTGGTGGAGTTTGAGGCGTATCTTGCCAAGCACAAACCGTGAATCCCGTAAGTTAACATCCATCATGAAGAAAATCTTGGTCATCCGTTTGAGCAGCCTAGGCGATGTTGTTTTGACCGCGCCAATTTTGCGGGCGATGCGTTTGCAGGCGGGGGTTGAAGTGCATTTGTTGACCAAGCCATACATGGGAGATTTGCTCAAGGGGGGCGATGCGGTAGACCGATTTTTTACTTGGGGCGAACCCAACTTGTTTGCAAAGCTGAAATCAGAAAAATACGATGGCGTACTTGATTTACACTGTAATTTTAGGTCGTATCGTACGCTATTGAATTTGTTCTTGTGCACAACGCGCGTGTTTCGGTTAGATTGGCCTGGCCAAGGGTATAATAAAAAACGATTCCAACGGTGGTTGTTTGTGAAAACCAAATCGCCCCGATTCAGTGTATCGCATGTTCAAGAAAGGTATTTGCAGGCGGCCAACGGACTGTTGCAGATGTTGATCCAAGACGAGAATGGCAGTGTAGTTAGCGGCGGATTGGATGGAAATCAGCGGACCGAATTGGTGCTATCGAACTATGGCGGTGGACTGCCATCCTATCCCAAGCAGGAGGGCGTTGAAAATTATGGCGTTGCTATTTTGGGTGGGACCTATGCCACCAAGAGAATTCCTGAAAAAGTGTGGGAAATGGTTTTTCGCTGCGATGTACGTCGTTGGGTGCTGATAGGCGGAAAAGATGACAAAGCGATGGCTCAGCGGTTGGCTCAGCAATTTGGTGGTCAATTGGTGGATCAGGTGGGTGTTTTTGATTTGGCATCATCGGCGCGATGCATCGCCCAGGCGGCTATTGTGGTTGGGGGAGATACGGGCTTCACGCATGTGGCAGCTTCATACAATAAGCCCACGCTCGTAATTTGGGGGAATACCCATCCAGGATTGGGCTTTGCAGCAGGGAAGAATAACGAAAATGTGTTGCATCTGATGCCAAAATCGCTGTCTTGTCACCCTTGTACAAAGTTGGGTTTTAATGAATGTCCGAAAGCCCATTTCAGTTGCATGAACGATTATTCCATGGCTGAAATTAAATTATTGTTGCAAAAATTGCAAGCCTTCTCACTGGAAGGTAGTTAACTGTTATTTTTTCCTTATTTTCGCGATTCTTATTTTAGCATACTTATAGAAAGTGATGAAAACCAATAAAACCGTAGTAGGATTTTCGATTGTACTGGCGCTTGCCTGTGTGTTCCAATTGTCGTTTACTTGGAAAGCCCAAGCATTCGAAAAAGAAGCCAAGGCGTTTGCTGCCAAAGTAGCCGACAAGGGTGGCGATTCAAAGGAAGCGTACCGTCGTTACATCGATAGCCTTGGAAACGAAGAAATTTACAATGTGGGTTTGGCTGGCTA
>JAHEMG010000171.1 GCA_024643755.1 Flavobacteriales bacterium
AGACATTCATTTGCCCTACAGCGAGGATACAACACGCATGGTGATCTCCAGATTGCCGTTTACAATTTGCAACAAGAAGTGGTTTATAAAACCCATATACAAGCCAATGAACAGGGCGTTGGGATTTCTAGCGATACTTGGGCTTCTGGCGTGTATATGATTCAATTAACCAATGAGGAAGGTAGAAATGCCAATCTCAAGGTGATCAAATTGCCTTGATCTCAGAATCGCCAATGGTATAGGTTTGTGTGCAATAATCTCTCCACTCGTCCTGGCGATTAGAAGCAATAATGAATGAGCGATTGTTTAGGTACTCCGATAGCAATGTTGTGAATACCAACTGGCCGGCGCTATCCAAATTGGTGAGCGGCTCATCCAAAATCACTAAGGGTTGATTCCCCAAGACTGCAGCGCAAAGTTTTACACGTTGTTTCATCCCGGATGAAAACGTCAATATCTGTTTCGTGAGTGTGTTTTTAGGAAACCCACACAAAGTCAAAATCAATTCTTTCGTAATGCCAGATTGAAATCCCTTGATTTGTTGATGAAAATCAAACCACTCAGACAAAGTGAACTCTTCTGGTAACTCCATGCCTGGCGATGCCAACGCAACATATTTATGCCACTGAGATTGAGGTATAGATTTCCCTGATGCATCATGCCATTGAACCACTCCCTCCGTAGGGTCCGTTTGTCCCGCCAACAGTAAGGTAAACGTTGATTTTCCTGCACCGTTAGGACCTAATAATGCCAATTTTAAAGTAGATCCTGGAGTTGAATCTATCGGAATAGTAAGCGTAATGTCCTTAAATAACCACGAACGATGATAATTTTTGCCGCAGTTATTCAGTGTTATTTTCATCGTTATTTAGCGATGTAACCTTTCATGATGCCCCGGTCCGACTCCTTGATGAATTGTAAAATTTCATCTCTTTCGGTAGTAGGAGAGAATTCAGTTTCAACAATCTTGATGGCCTTTGCAGTATTGAATCCCTTTACAAACAGCGTGCGATAGATATCTTGAATTTCGGCAATTTTTTCTGTTGAAAAATCGCGACGGCGTAATCCAACACTGTTTACACCTTCATAACTCAACGGTTCACGGGCTGCCTTTGTATACGGAGGGACA
Source organism: Flavobacteriales bacterium (assembly GCA_024643755.1). GTDB lineage: Bacteria > Bacteroidota > Bacteroidia > NS11-12g > UBA955 > UBA955. The sequence continues at coordinate 1,130 of JAHEMG010000171.1, forward strand.
TCCTTTCTCACCAGAGATCCACCACTAATCATCGCGTGACGACCGATTTTAACGAACTGATGCACCAACGCTGCACCACCCAAAATGGCCCATTCTCCAATCGTTACGTGACCTGCAACTTGAACACTGTTAGCCAAAATGCAATAATCTTCCACTACAACGTCATGCGCCAAGTGAACATAAGCCATCAACAGTACATTGTTGCCAACTTTGGTCAATCCCGAAGCTTTTGTCCCTTTGTTAATGGTAACATATTCCCTGATTGTAGTGTTATTACCAATGACAGTAAGGGTTTCTTCTCCGTCAAATTTCAAATCTTGGGGTATCGCCCCGATAGAAGCTCCTGGGAAAATCCGACATCCTTTACCAATGCGCGTGCCTTTAAATATGGTAGCGCCAGACATGACATGGGTTCCTTCGCCTATTTCAACATCCGCATGAATGGTAACAAAAGGGTCTATGATTACATGGTCAGAAATCTTCGCGGAAGGATGAACGTAAGCTAATGGCTGTATCATGGTTCTGTTTCTGGTTTTTAACTGTCTTGAAATTCGAATTACGAGATTTTTACGATTTGCGCCATCATTTCAGACTCACAAACCAATTTTTCTCCTACCCATGCACGACCTTTCATGATGCACAATCCCCTTCGAACGGGTTCCATCAATTCCAACTTCATGATCAAGGTATCGCCAGGAACTACTTTGTCCTTGAATTTTGCGTTGTCAATTTTTAAGAAGTAAGTACCATAATTTTCAGGATCTTCAACAGTACTCAACACCAAAATGCCTCCGCATTGCGCCATGGCTTCAAGTTGCAAAACACCGGGCATAATAGGGTCTCCAGGAAAGTGACCACTGAAGAAAGGTTGATCGTAAGTGATATTTTTAATCCCTACCACAGACGTGTCCGTTTTATCAATGATTTTATCAACCAACAAAAATGGATGCGCATGAGGCAGCATTTTCATGATGTCCTTGGTGGCATACAATGGCTTTTCATTGGGATTGTAATTGGGAACCCCGTCTTGTTTGCGTCTCAATTCTTTTTTCATGGCTTGTTTGATTTTTTTCGCAAAAGCCACATTGCTTGCATGTCCTGGTCGCGCTGCCATAATCTGACCTTTAATAGGCATACCAACCAAAGCCAAATCCCCAATCATATCCAACAATTTGTGTCGCGCTGGCTCATTTTGAAAACGCAACTCCAAGTTATTCAAAATCCCATGTTGGGTAACTTCTACTTTGGGTTTTTCGAATATCCCAGCCAATCGATCCAATTCGTTTTGCTCTATGTCGCGATCAACCACCACAATGGCATTGTTCAAATCGCCACCTTTAATCAAGTTGTTGTTCAATAGATACTCCAATTCATGCAGAAAACAGAAGGTTCTACACGGACTGATTTCTTTTTTGAACTCCGACATGTTTGTAATAGCAGCATGCTGGCTACCCAAAACAGGGGAATTGTAATCTACCATCACCGTCAATCGATAATCGTTTACGGGCATGGCAATGATTTCAACCTTGTTTTCTTCGTCGGTGAAATTGATGTTGTACGGAATTTCGAAATATTCTCTGTCTGCTTCTTGTTCGATGATTTCTGTGGCTTCAATGACCTCAACGAAAGGACGGCTACTGCCATCCATGATGGGCATTTCTGGTCCATCAATATCAATCAATACGTTATCAACTTCCATTCCCACCAACGCCGCTAGCACGTGTTCAACGGTTGAAACAGAGGCGCCATTTTTGGTCAGTG
>JAHEMG010000112.1:0-10570 GCA_024643755.1 Flavobacteriales bacterium
TTGTGTTTGTGGAATGTTTTCACGATATTTGTTCCAACAAATAAAAACGATATGACAACACAATCTTTGGCACAATGGAACTTGGATCCTACGCACAGCGAGGCTCAGTTCAAGGTTAAGCACTTGGTTATTTCTACAGTGACCGGTACTTTCAAGGAGTTCACAGCGTCTTTGCACGCGGCTAGTAGCACAGATTTTACGGGTGCTTCTGTGACTTTCAGCGCATCGGTTGATTCAATTGATACAAACAATGCAGATCGTGATGGACATTTGAAGTCGGGCGAATTTTTTGATGCCGCTCAGTTTCCTTCCATTGATTTCAAGAGCACTTCATTTGAGAAGGTTTCTGACAGCGAATACACTGTGGTGGGTGATTTGACCATCAAGGGCATTACCAACACAGTGGCTTTGAAGGCCGAGTTTGGTGGCGAGATGGTTGATCCTTGGGGCAATCACAAAATTGGTTTTGAGGTAAGTGGTGTGGTGAAGCGCGAGGAGTTTGGATTGACCTGGAGTGCAGTAACCGAGGCGGGTGGTGTTGTTGTTGGCAGCGACGTGAAGTTGTTGTTCAACGTACAGTTTGCTCCTGCTCAGGCGTAATAGTCGTTTGATTTCAAAGTGTAAAAGAGGCCGCGCGCAGCGCGGCCTCTTTTTTTGCCTATTTATGGCAATATTCGTCGCTGTTTTATTGCTCCGGATACCGGAAAAATTGTTGCAACAGATTGGCCGTTGCTTTGGCTGTTTTCTTGTCGATGCTTCCCAACCGTTGTAAGAATCGTTGACCATCGACCGCGCGCAACTGATCAATTACCAACTGGCCTTGTCGTTTTTGAAACTGACAGGAAATGCGTGTTGGTAAATTGCGGTGTTGTGATGTTAAAGGTACAACCACTGCTCTCTGCAAAAAGTTGTTGGCAGCGGTGGGAGAAACAATCAAACAGGGACGTGTTTTTTGAATTTCTGTGCCCAAGGTTGGATTCAACTGAATCATCCAGACATCGAATTGTTTCATCACCATTGCCACTCCTCCTCGTCAAATTGGTTGGGGAAATCGCCCAGTAATTGTCCGTCTGTTTTTTCTTCAGCGTGCTCAGGTATACAATTGTTAAACACGGTATCCCATTGTATCTGTGGTGATTCTGCGTGGCGAATGATGAGTTGCTGGTCTTTTACTTCTATGGTTACGTTTTCTTCCATGTTACACTGTGCTAGTAATTCTTTGGGGATGATGATGCCTTTGCTGTTGCCGATGTTTCTTAGTTTGACAGTAACCATGTTAAAACAAAGTTACAACAATTTGCTGCACGAATTTCGGCATGTTGGTTTTGATAACCTTGGTGAAAATCACAAGGGGGAATTCTTCATTGACGAAAATTGCCAATTTTTCAGATGTGGGGGCCGCGCGCAGCGCGGCCCCCATTTTTTTTGCATCTTTGTGTATGCAACAATCAAAGATCCGACAGAATTCGTATTTGCTGCTGTTGGTTGTATTTGGCCTTTTCATCGCCTCGCAACTGCTGGGTTTTTTGTCGGGCTTCTTGGGTGCCCTTACCCTGTATTTCTTTCTGCGAAAGCCCCAGGCGTATCTGGAGCGTAGGTATAAATTCACCAAGTTGAAGTCGACCCTGTTTTTGTTGATTTCATCCTTTGTTTTGATTGTGATTCCCGCGGGTTTGATTTTGGGCATGGTCACGGCACGTATCGCCGATGTGGTATCGCACAGTGAAGAAGTACTGCAATCGATCAACGTATTTATCACCGCACAGGAACACCGGTTTGGCTTTGAAATTCTCACGCCCGAAAACCTCAAGCAAGCCACTGCTTGGATTACCACGGCGGCGACTTCCATGGTGGGGGTTGTGGCGAGTTCGTTTGCCACGGTGGCCGTGATGTATTTTGTGCTCTATTTTATGTTGCTGAATCGACGAAGCTTGGAAGCTTGGTTTTATGAATATTTGCCATTGGAGGACAATCACATCGCCCTGATAGGAAAGGAGCTGAATTCACTGGTAGTCTCGAACGCGGCAGGCATTCCGGCTACGGCCTTTGTGCAAGCGTTGTTGGCGGTGATTTGTTATGCGATTTTGGGGGTAGATGACCTGCTGTTTTGGTTCTGCGCTACCGCCATTGCAGCCATTATTCCGTTGGTTGGAGCCAGTATTGCTTATGTGCCGCTGGCCGTGATGCAGTACACTTCGCAACATGAAACCAATGCCTGGGTGATTCTGATTTTTGGTCTGCTGGTCCTTGGAACGGTCGATAATTTGGTGCGTTTGTACATTCAAAATAAATGGGGCGATGCGCATCCGCTGATTACCATTTTTGGCGTCATCATTGGCGTGAATATTTTTGGTTTTATGGGACTGGTTTTTGGTCCGATTTTGATATCCCTGTTCATTCTGTTGGTGAAAATCTACATGCGTGAATTTCATTTGGGCGGGATGGGCTTAGACGATAGGGAGGGAAACACGCCATGAGCGCCTATCATTACGATCAACTATTTGAGCATTTATTGCTGTCTGAATCCCCGTTGGCGGTGGGTGAATATGAGGAGTGTGTTTTCTCTCATATTGATTTTGTCGGGGCCAATCTCACCGATTTTAATTTCTCGGGATGTAGGTTTGAACACTGTAATTTAAGTGGTGTTCGGTTGGATGGGGCTATATTCCGTGATTGCCAGTTCGAGCATTGTAAGCTGCTTGGGTTGCGTTTTGAGACATGCAATACGTTGATTTTCTCAGTGGCTTTTGCGGATTGTTTGCTGGATCATTCGTCGTTTTATCAGTGCAAAATGAAGAAAACCCCGCTTCAACGCTGTAGTTTGAAGGAGGTAGATTTTACGGAGGCAGATTTAACCGAAGTGAAGTTTGCGGACTGTAATTTGACCGATGCCTTGTTTGATCGCAGCGTCTTGGAGAAGGCAGATTTTACGTCGGCTGTGCATTATCGCATCGATCCAAACATCAATCAAATCAAAAAGGCCAAGTTCTCCTTGGATGGATTGCCTGGCCTGTTGAGTGCCTATCAGATCGAGATCAAATAGGCGGGTTGCGAAAAAGATATGTCTGAAGTTGATTATTTGTGCTGGTCGATGAGCGACTTCAACTGATTGGCTGGCAATACGCCCGACTGTCGCCACACTACTTTTCCATTTTTGAAAATCATGAGTGTGGGTACGCTGCGGACGTTATAGACCTGGGCTGCTGCGGGGTTTTTGTCGATATCGATTTTAACGATGTTGGCCTCATCGCCCACTTTTGTTTTGAGCTCTTCGAGGATGGGCTTCATCATTTTACATGGGCCACACCATTCGGCGAAAAAATCGACGAGTACCGGCTTGTTGGATTGGATGAGTTCTTGGAAGTTTGCCATGTTGGAAGGGTTTAGATTTTTGCTTTGAGTGAAGACCAGCCACCGCCGTTGTATACCTCAAAGCCATTGTTTTGGAGGATGCCTTTGGCCGATGCGCTGCGCATGCCAGAAGCACAACAGGTAATCACGGGTTTGTTTTTGTTGATTTTACTGAGGTTTTTCTGTAGGGTGTCCAAAGGGATGTTGATGCTGCCTTTGATATGTCCGGAAGTATATTCCGCTTTGCTGCGAACATCGATGATGGTGGCGCCTTGTGCTGCCAGGGCTTTTAGGTCGGCCGATGGGCCCATGCCGAAGAGGGATTTTATTGTATTGAACATTGTGCTGTTTTTGTTAAATAATGCTGCAAATTTCAGGGTTGTTTGTGGCGATTGCTGTGACTATTGTCACGCCGATGGATGATGAGGATGTCGTTCGTCGATTCGTTTTAGTTCTTTATAGTACTTTGTATTGCATAGTACTAAAATAATCACTTATCTTTGCAGTATGGATTTGGAAAACACCCAATCGCAGATGAGGAAGGGCATCTTGGAGTACTGCATTTTGCAGATTATCTCTCAGGGGGCTTGTTACTCATCGGACATTTTGGAACGATTGAAGCAGGCGAAGTTGTTGGTGGTGGAGGGAACCTTGTATCCTTTGCTCACCCGATTGAAGAATGGCGGGTTGCTCAGTTATCGCTGGGAGGAATCCAAATCCGGACCGCCGAGAAAGTACTTTGAAATTACGGAAACCGGTGCTGAGTTTTTGGCATCGTTGACCCACACATGGACAGAATTGCAATTTGCCGTAGCGCACGTATCGAACAGTAATCCCAACGAATAATACCTATAACCATGAATCGCATTATTTCAGCCAACATCAATGGATTTGTATTTCAGATCGATGAGGTCGCGTATGACCGTTTGAAACAATATTTGGAGTCGCTCCGAATCCGCATCACCGAAAAGGAGGTGTACGACGACATTGAAAACCGCATTGCGGAGTTGTTTAGTCATTTTTTGAATACCGGTACGCCGGCGATTTTCCTGAATCAGGTGGAGGAGGTGATTGCGCAGGTGGGTTCAGCGGAGGAGTTGGGCGATGCGATGGACCGTGAGGATGCGGAATTGGGAGGTTCGAATGCTGGGGCCGAGGGTGCTGAATTTGCGGGGTCTCCGGGTGGCTCGGGTGGCGATGGCAAGCGACTGTATCGCAACGAGGACGACGTGGTGGTTTATGGGGTGTGCAGTGGGATAGCGGCTTATTTTGGGTGGGATCCGGTGTTTGTGCGAGCGGCGTTTGGGGTGTTGGCCTTTGCATCGTTTGGTACGGTGATTTTGGTATATGTTTTTTTGATGGTGATTATTCCTGCGGCGAAGACACCGGTGGAGAAGTTGCAGATGCGGGGTGAGCGGGTGAATTTCGACAATTTGGCGAAGGTGGTGGACCAGAATGTGCGATCGGCCATGGAGAACGTGAGTCCCCGCGCGAAGCGCGGGCTGGGCAAAACAGGCAAATTGGTGGTGAAGGTCTTTGCGGCCATTGCGTTGATTGCCCTGTTTTCTATCATCGTTCCATTCGTGGTGGGTGGGGTGCTTTCGGCGGGCATGTTTGCCTTTGTGTTTGATGCTTTCTATGATTATTTCTTGTTGGGATATACCTATTTGGCCGGCACGGTTATCGCCATCTGTGCGGTTGCATTGGTGCCTTTGATACACCTGATTTACGGATTGATTCGGATTTTGGTGAATGGCAAAAAAATGAGTCCTTTCTTGCGTTGGCCGTTGAATGTGGCCTTCTGGATTGCGCTGATTTTTCTCACCGTGAAATCGGTGGAAATTGGTCGGGGATTTTCAACTTCGGCTTCCGTGAACTTTACCAAAACCTGCGAATCTATGGATAGCGCCAAGACCATCACGGTGAGAACAGAAGCTGTGCCCATGAAATGGGAAGGGGATGTTGACGGACCAACCAAAGCGGAGGTAGAACAGGCGATGGGCGATATGGATGTGGAGATAACGCTCAATGGCGGAGACATGTCGTATCGTCGAGAGCATGGCGATGGCAAGGAGTTTTACGATTTGATGCTCAACCGCGCCAGCAACGACGTATCGCTTATGGTGGCCAATACCTTGGAGTCCAAGCCCTATGTAACGGTGTTTAAGCGCAGCCGGGGTAGTCGCAAAAGTGCAATCGCCAATGCGGCTGGCTTGCGTTACGATGTTCGGTGGGATTCAACCACATTGATTTTGCCTGATGTGCTAATTTTGGGTAAGAACGCCCCATGGAGGAATCCTTCAGTGGAAGTAGTGTTGAACTTGCCTATTGGTTACAAGGCCAACATTGATCGCAGTTGCAGGGATTTGATTTCTTACGTGAACGATCAGTATTTGGGGCTAGACGACATGGAAAATGGATATGCCCGGGTGAAGTCGACCGAGGGTGGCATTGAGATGATTTTGCCATAATTGTCGTAAATTGCCTTACTTATGAAACGCGTATGGATCGTTTTGGGTTTGGCATGCTTGATGAGTTCTGCCATCGCCCAGACCAAAGGTAATTGGCAGCAAGAAGTAGATTACAAACTCCAAGTGACTTTGGATGATGAATCGCACATGTTGAGGGGGAATGAACAGTTTGTGTATACGAACAATTCGCCCAATACGCTGTCGTTTTTATACATTCATCTTTGGCCCAACGCCTACAAGAACAGTGGAACGGCCTTGGCCAAGCAATTGATGATGTCGGGCAAGGACTTTTTGTTCCGAAACGATCCCGAGTATCAAGGTTTTATCGATTCGTTGGATTTTAAAGTGGGGGGTGTTTCGCTGCAGTGGTCGTATGATTCCAAGCACATCGATATCGCCAAGTTAACATTGAATAAGCCCTTGGCACCGGGAGAAAAGGTGGTGATTTCTACGCCATTTCGGGTGAAATTGCCTTCGGGTGAGGTTTCGCGGATGGGACATATCGATCAAACCTATCAAATCACCCAGTGGTATCCAAAGCCGGCGGTATACGACGAAAAAGGTTGGCATCCCATGCCCTATTTGAATCAGGGAGAGTTCTATTCTGAATATGGTAGTTTCGATGTAAGTATCACGCTGCCAGAAAATTACACGGTGGGCGCAACGGGAGATTTGCAAACGGAAAGGGAAATTAAACGTTTGAACTTGTTGGCGGAATACAATGCTGTTAGCGATTTGCATCCCGACGAAACCAAAGTAGATTCAGAAAATCCGTTTCAGGCGAATGTGCCAAAAGAACTGATTCCGGCTGGGATGTATCGTGCCTCGGATGTGCCGATTAAGCGAACCGACATAGATTGGAGCAACATCGACAAGCATTATGAAAACAGCGAATCGAGTCGGGTGATGAAGACCCTTCGCTATACCCAGTCGCGGGTGCATGATTTTGCATGGTTTGCCGATAAATCGTTTCGAGTGTTGAAGGGAGAGGTGATTTTGCCTCAGAGTGGAAGAACGGTGACCACTTGGGCGATGTATACAGTGAATTCGGCGGATTTTTGGAAGCCCCATGCCTTGGAGTATCTGCACGATGGCATTTTGAAATACTCACAGTGGAATGGCGATTATCCTTACAATCAAGTTACGGCGGTGGACGGGACCATCAGTGCGGGGGGTGGCATGGAGTATCCCAATGTCACGGTGATTGGCAATGTATCGACCAAGGAAGAATTGGAAGTGGTGATTGTGCATGAGGTGGGACACAATTGGTTTTATGGCATTTTGGGCAGCAACGAGCGCGATTTTGGTTGGATGGACGAGGGGTTGAATACGTTGAATGAGATGCGGTATGTGGCGGAGAAGTATCCGAAAAATACCCGACTGTCTGACATGGCCGGCGGTATGGCGAAGAAATTGGGTTTTGAGGGGTTGTCGCACAAAGATGAAGGCGATGTATTGTATCGTTGTATGGCTTCTTTTGGTATTGATCAGCCCATTCATACGCACTCGACGGATTTTTCATCGGCCAATTATGGCGGTGTGATGTACCAGAAAACGGGGTTGGTATTTCATTATTTGAAGGCCTATTTGGGCGATTCTTTGTTCGATGCATGTATGCAGGCCTATTTTGAGCGTTGGAAGTTTAGGCACCCACAGCCCGAGGATTTTAGGGCGGTTTTGGAAGAGGTTAGCAAACAGGATTTGGGTTGGGTGTTCGATGGGTTGATTGATTCGCGGAAGGTGGCAGATTATAAAATCGTGGGTGTTAGGCAGTCGGTAGGAAAGAGTTTGGTGAAGGTGAAAAGTGTGGGACAGCTTGATGGTCCGATTGTAGTACAGCGCATCGAAAACGGTGCAGTGGCTGAATCGGTTTGGGTATCGCCCGGAAAGGACGGAAAGAAATATCCAACGGTTCAGCTGGGTGCTAGTCAGTCTAAATTTGGTGTTCAAAAGGGCCGTAGGGTTACGGATACGTTTGTGATAGATGCGAATCGGATGATTCCGGAAGTGAATCGAAACAACAATGTGTGGTCGGGGGAAGGACGTAAATCGACGTTGAAATTTGGCACGGGGAACGATTTGCCTTGGGAGCGGAACCATTATTGGTTGCCTGCGGTGGGTTGGAATCAGTATGATCGCATGATGTTGGGTGTGGTGCTGCACAATACGAGTTTGCCTGCGCCAAAGCTGCGGTATTCTCTGGTGCCAATGTATTCGTTTGGACGGAAGAATTTGTCGGGCTTAGGCGATATTAGCTATAACCCTTTGGGCGGAAAGCGATACAAGAGTTTGCGTATTGGGGTTACGGCGATGACATTTCAGTATGATGAAACGCAAGCGGATGGGGTTTTTGCGAACAATCCTCGGCATCCGAGTTTTTCCGCGATCAAACCCTATTTGTTAATGGAATTGGGTAAATCGAATCGCAGGAATGGTTTTTCACATTTTTTAGAATTGAATGTGTTGATTGATCGACAGAAACAGCAGACTTCTACGCTGCCATTTTCAGAGCAAGACGGTATTTTGGATGTTAATGCGCTGCGCTTGATGTATTCCGGCAAAAAGCGGACATCTACAATGGCTTTGGAGTATAAAACGACGTTTGAAAGGGTTTCGCAACTTTCTCAGCATATCAATTCAACCACGGGCAGGGCTCAGGCGGAAGCGAAATTTACATGGAATTATATCGCGGAGAAAAAGAAGGGTAGATCCATTGAGCTGCGGGGCTATTTTGGACGCGTGGGTATGTTATCAGCTACGAGAAGTTCAGATCGTGCTGCTCAAACCGAAAATATGTACCTTATGTTGAGTGGCGCCTCAGGTCTGCAGGATGTGTTTTACGATGAATATTTTAGGGGTAGAAATGCTGCTCCGACTTTTGGGAACAATTCGTGGGGCGGTGATTATAATTTTACTACGAACGGACAGCAGCGTATGGATAACATGGGTGGAATGGGTACGGCTACATTTGTTGGAAGTGCCGATGGATTAACAGCGGTCAATTTTTCCATGTCGTTGCCGAAGGTGCCATCGTCGATTCGACTATTTTACGATTATGCCATTGCGAAAAATGCAATTTGGAGTTTTCAGGATGCAGGAATCATGATTCGTGGTGGACTTTTTCAATTGACTTTGCCTCTTTGGATGAACCAATATTTGGCTCAGACACTTGGAACCATGGATAAATCTACGCCTGTTCCCACTTTGGTAATGCCCACTTACAAGCAACAACTGCAACGCGGGATTCGCTTTAGTTTGAATATTCCCCTGAACTCGGGCTTATTCTTGCGCAAGGGTATTTTCTCTGCGCTGTAATATTGGGTCGGAATATCCAAATGGATTTCGCTTACAGCAATGCTGCGGTATTGATGGCGTCATCAGGCCAGCCGGGGGCATTTTCAATGGCATGGATGATGGTTGTTGGATCGGTAATTACGCTCCAGCAATCGCGGTGATGTTCGCCCATGAATCGTTCTTCAACCACTTTGTTGAGCATCTGTAGGATGGGGTCGTAAAAGCCATCGATGTTCACGATGATGATGGGGTGGGTATGTTGGCCCAATTGTTTTAGGGTGATGGCTTCGAACAATTCTTCGAAAGTGCCACAGCCACCGGGCAGGGCGATGATGGCATCGGATTGCTCAATGAACTTTCGTTTGCGCTCATGCATGTCCGCCACAATGTGCATGTTCTCCACTTCGGGGTGATCCCATTTTTCCGCTTTCATGAAGGCCGGAATGATGCCAGTGACCCGACCGCCAAGTTCCAAAGCGCTTGTGGCTACCTGCCCCATCAAGCCCGTGCCTCCGCCTCCATACACGATGTGTATTCCGGCTCCGGCCAGTGTTTGCGAAAGCTGCTTCGCAGCTTCAAAATACTTCTGGGGAATTTGATTGCTTGATGCACAATAAATGCACACGGTGTTAACTGCCTTTTTCATAATATCACAACCACTGTTTTCTGCGGAACCAAATATAAATGCCAATCACAATGCCCAACATCACAGCCCAAATAGCAGGATAGCCCAAACGTTGCTCCAATTCCGGCATGTATTTGAAGTTCATTCCATAAACACCCACCAAAAAGGTCAAGGGCAAAAAGAACGCCGAGAATACAGTTAAAACCTTCATCACCTCGTTGGTTTTTTGGGAAGATACCGACAAATAAACCGTAAGTAGGTTGTTTACATCGTCGGTTAATTGGTCGAAATACAACTCCACTTTATTGTGCAAATCAAAAGCGTCTTGCAAATCTGCAGTGGCTTTATGATGTCCCTGCATCCCCGTTAACACCTCCCGGGTGAGCAATAACAATTTCCTGCCAATGTTGCTTTGTCGCTTCAAGAAATACAATTCTTGCAGCATATTCGCTTTTCGCGATTTGATAAAAATGGTGTCCTCAATATGATCAATTTGTTCATTTAAAGTAAGCGTGAATCGCTCGAAACTGCGCAAACTCCCCTTGATCAATTTAACCGCAATGTCTTTGGGGTGCTGTAATTTCTGGGTTTGGATATGCCGCGAAATCAAATCCTCAATGAAATCATGGGGTAGCCGGTGTACCGTAATCAATAAATTGTCATCAAAGAACATCGCCACCTTGCTACTGATTTCCTGAACGGTGTGATCAACCCGCGTGGTTCCCACGATTACCCGCGTAATCAGGAATTTCAAAGAGTCTGTATCCTCAAATTTGGGCAGATGGTCGGCTTCCAAACAATCCTTGAGGTTTTGTTGGTCTATTTGATG
>JAHEMG010000112.1:10670-14394 GCA_024643755.1 Flavobacteriales bacterium
GCCATCGCACCGCCAAAGAGAAATACTATGCCAGTTGCCATCGCACAGCGCTTTCTGTGAGATTTGGCAATCAATGATGCCAAGATAGCCGCCACAACGGTACCCAACGCATGGGCCAAAAATGGCATTAAAAAGTGCTTGGGTTCAAACAAATGAATGCTCTTTTGAAGTCCTTCCATCGTTTTGACATCGGCGCCCGCAGGTCCTGGGATGATATCGGTGCTGATGTTGACGATGGCCATGTTTACGTTGCCGCCCACAATCAGACCCAAAATCGTTCCGATGAAATTGCGCCAAACAGAAGAAATCCAGCGCATGAAACGAACAGCCAATAAGCCAATTTTCTGAAACATGAGGGGAAATTAGGGATTATCGCCCTGATTTTGACAAAAAACGACCTATTGCGGTTGATAAATGAGGGTTTCTTGCATTCGCAATCCCTTTTCAATGCCTGTGATTTGGAGAATGTAGGTTCCAACCGCAAAACGCTGATCCAGGTCGATTTTAACCTCATTGGGTCCCGCATCGCCATGAAACTTCTTGCAAATCAAACTGTTGTTGGGGTTGTTGATTTCGAAAATCCGCATCTCCACGGTTCGAGGATTTGCTTGCTGCCAACGAACTACGATCTCACCGCTGTTGGGGTTGGGACTCACGGTTAAATCGATGGCGTGTTTGGGCTGTTTGTTGAAAGCGGTTTTGCCCCAGACAGTAGCCAATGGAATCTCCATCAATCGGTTGGCGACGACATATTTTTCGTTGGTGGCAAGCAGGGTGATACTGTCTTGGAATGCCACGGATTCTATCTGTCCTACCGAAATGAAACTCCCCAAAGCAATTTTGCGCTTGTTGCCGTTGAAGGGTTGGGCACTGGGGAAATCCCACAAGAGTTCCAAAAAGCCGTTGCCTGATTTGTCGTATCCCACCAGCGCCAAACGATCTTGATAGACCGCCGCTCCGGTGACAAGAAATCCCAAGGACAGGGAATCGCGGGGTGAAACGTTGTAATTGCCGGGCACCGCAGGAATGACGTAGCGTTTGGTGACGCCATTCGACCAGCTTTTCGTAAAAATGTGAAGGCTATCGCCCCAAAAAATCATCGCTTCGCAATCGAAAGGAGTGGTTTTGGCGCTCGGGGTGAATTGGGTTTGATCGGCAAAGGAAAAAGCGATGGTTTCTGCATCGATGCTGTCTACAAGGGCGCTGCCCATCCAAGCATTAATGGGAAGTTTGAGGATTTTGAGGTCTTTTCTATCGCCATTGTTGTTGCCGAAATCGCCGATGAAAGCGTGGTCGTTTGAGGCCGTTAAATCTTCCCAATCTATGTTGTTTTGGTTTCTCGGAACGATGGTTTGCGCGATGCTTCCGTTGTTGCCAAGGCGATAGATGGCCGCGGGATTGCCACCGTCGTTGTGCGAGTACCACTGGTTTCGGATGCGGGCCAATCCGGATGTTTCATTGAGGGTGTCGGACAGTTTTTGCAGCAGGATTTTGGGCGATATCAGGGTATTTGGATACAGGCAGGAGCCATTGTTTTTGGTGGCGGCGGGATCGTAGTTGGTGGCTTGTGGATCCGTGCATCCCCATTGGGCTTGAGCCAGGGGCGTGAAAAGTAGCAGCGCAACGAAAAACCAGTTTTTCATGGGTTAGTGGATGAATCGGAAGGTGAGATTGATGCGGGGTGTAAGGATGCGTTTTTGGGCGGGCAGTTGGTGTAGCCAATGGTGCTGCATATCGCCTTGCATCAAAAGAACAGATCCGCTGTGCAGTTCCAGTGAAAACTTGTTGCTAGGGTCTGTTTTGTGTTTGAAATCGAACCTGCGGGTAGCGCCAAAGCTCACCGAAGCGATACTGGGATTGGGTCCGAGTTCTTTTTCATCATCGGAATGCCAGCCCATTTTGTCGTGCCCATCGCGATAAAAATTGAGCAATACGCAGTTGAATTTGGCGGGGTAGAGCAGTTGTTCGATGCGGTCTTTGATGGCAAGCAGGGTGGGTGTCCATGCCAGTGGGGTGTTCACCACGCCGCTATAGGTATACGTGCAGTGTGGATCGCCATACCATGCCACCAAGCGAGGAGTGGGGTGCACTTTGCCAAACAATTTGATGTGGTCTTGTTTCCAAGCGATGTCGTGTTTGAGCGAATCAAACAGGGTGTTTTGCGACTGGGTGTCGAAGATGTTTTCGTGGTATTGTAGCTGCTGGGGCAAGGACATTGGTCCAAGGGTTAGGCCACTTTTTTACCAATGAAATACAGGGTGATGCGGGGGCCGTTGCTGGGGACAACCAATAGGCTGATGTAGTAGATACCGTCCTTTTTTTCGGTTTTGTCGGTACTTAGCTCGAAGGTGTAGTTTTTGGCTACGGAACCTTGGATGGTTTTGATGTAATATCCTTTTTTATTGACGGCGATGCGTTCTTTGGTGACAGACGCTACGGTGTCTTGGGGGGTTGAGCCGGTGGCATTGGGGAAAGCGGTAAACGTAACAAAGGAATCGGAAATGGTGATTTCGCCTTTGTAGGGTTTGGGGCTATTGCCAATATTCATGAAATAATGGGTGAGTTGATAGGTTTGTGCTTGGGCGATGGTTCCAAGGCACAGGGCAAATAGCAGGGAGAACAGTTTACGGGGCTTCATGAAGTTTGATTGAGATTTTGGCATCAACAAGGGTGCAAGTTACGCATATACCTTGCCTTTTTCAATGAGGTCTGTATAGGCGTTATCCCAAGTAGGAATTTGGTCAGATTCGTAACCGTAGGTTCTGCCGGTGGCGATTTGATGGAAGGCTTTCATGGCTTTGAGGTGAACGCCGCTGCGCATGAATGCGAGCATATGGTCGCGACTTTCCCAGGCGGTGAGGGTGCATTGGTAGCCGCCTTTTCGTTTTACTTGTGAGAACAAAATGCCCTCGGCCGATTGGGCTTGTGCGAAGGATGGGATGGCCAATCGCCAAAACCTGAAAAAGCTGATAATTCCTTTGGGTTTGAGGCCGGTTATTGAGATATACATTTTTATTTATCGTTAATGGATGATTGCTACAAGGATAATCCGAAGTGTGCGAAAGATTGTAAACGGTTTGTTAGATTCGATGAATTAGCGGGATTTTCGATGGTTTTTATGGGGGTAGGACAAGGAAATGGTGGAGTGCTGCTGTAAGTTCGCGACATGATTACGATAGAAACAGAAATTGCTGCACCGGTTGAAACGGTTTGGGCGATGTGGTCTGAACCACAACATATTCAAGGCTGGAATTTCGCTGGCGACGATTGGCACTGTCCCAATTCAGTGGTGGATTTGCGCAATGGAGGCCGGTTTACCTCAACCATGGCCGCGCGCGATGGATCCTTCGCCTTTGATTTTGGGGGTGTGTATGAGCGGGTGGAGCAGCATGCCGTTATTGATGTTTTGTTGGATGATGGTCGCAGATGGACAACCAAGTTTGAGGTTACGGCATCGGGAACGAAAGTGATTGAGTCGTTCGAGCCAGAAAATCAAAATCCCGAGGATATGCAGCGCATGGGCTGGCAAATGATATTGGATCGTTTTAAAGCATACGTGGAGGCCCATAAAGGTTAAGCGGATGTCGGTAAAATTGTCAAATTGCATTTGGAGTCACGACAGCGCCAAGGAGATGGCGGACTATTATCGCTCAGTATTCCCTGATTTTGTGATGATTTCAGAAAATCCAATGGCGGTGGTATATGAGATCGCGGGCATACGATT
>JAHEMG010000197.1 GCA_024643755.1 Flavobacteriales bacterium
TCAAAAGTCTACTTCGCGAGCAACGTCAAGAATTTCAAATCAAAAGTCTATTACAGCTGGGAGGTGAATGGCCAATCCTTGTTTGGACTGAAAGATACCCTTTCCATGAACTTTACGGGTGCCACAACACTCAAACTCACGTTGCGCGACGATTCAGGTTGTTTGTCGACCAAGACCTTCGTATTGCCCGTGGATACCATTTATAGTCTGCAGCAACCCAGTAGTTTGTCGCATTGCGGCGCAGACACGCTCACCTTGGCGGCGACATCGACTTATTCGTCGGACTATTGGCTGGGACTGTACTCGGTGATTGATGGCAATGGAAACACGATTCACGTGTCCCAAGACAGCATCTTCAGGTACTATTTCAAAGAGGCGCGTTACTATGTATTGTCAGAATTTACCTCCAACAACGGCTGCTACACGTCGTTCAAAACCGATATCCAGATCGATACCACGGAACTGCGATTCAAGGCGATGCCCAAGCAATTGTGCAAGGGCATGAAAACGCTTTCGCTATCTGATATCGGGGCTTCGCCATCTGGTGGAACTTGGTTACACAGCCAAGGCAGCGGCAACAGCATCGCATTGGATCAATTCGCAAAATACCCAAGTCGGGTGTGGCTGACATACGTCTATGACAACACCGCCACCAAATGCTTATACGCACAAACCGATTCTTTCTGGGTAACCGATACCGTAAAAACTGCTTTGGGAAGAATTGATGGCATCTGCAAAGAGACAAAATTGTGGGATGCGCCAGTTGCATTTAAATCCTCCAGCGCCGGCGTATGGTATTCTCCCACATCGGGTTTGGCGATCGACAGTATGGGTAGAATCAACCCTAGGAACTCTAGCGCTGGAACGTTCAGGGTGAATAAACACAGCAAGAACGCTGCGGGTTGCGATTATCAGAGTGAAGGACAGATCAGTATCGCACCAGCGGTGCTCAGCATCAGTGGTACGTTGAGCATCACATCTGGCAAAGTGCCATTGTTGGTGAATTTCGATGGCAAGAACAGCATTTCGGTGGCCACTCGATACAAATGGATTTTTGGGGACACCAAACAATCACCCAAGGATACCGCTTGGGGTGCAGCCGTGAGTTATACCTACAAGGATACAGGCAAGTTTTACCCCAGATTGATTGGGGTGTCTGGCGGCTGTAGTGATACAATCAGTTTGGGCGCGGTGAGTGCAAGGTTGCTTAGCACGAGCCAACTTGGTGAGAATCTCACGGTGAACCTTTACCCCAACCCCACTGGCGCGGGCAACGAGGTGGTGCTGAGTATTGAAGGCAATAACAAATCGAGGAGCATCACGGTTTACAACGCTATGGGCAGTAAAGTGTCCTCGCATCGCATCGAAAAAGGCCAGCAACAAATCAAGTTCACTGCCGCATCACCCGGAATCTACTTCATTGAGGTGGACGGTGCTGGAAATCAAATCAAGTGGGTGGTGGAGTGATTTAATAATTGACCCATCCCCATAAATCATAGAACAAAAGTTGGTTTTATCAGGGATATTCCTCTGAAAATCCAAGTATAAATCAGTGATTTTTGGGTTGGAGAGGTTATAGTACAATGTAATCATTACTTTTCTTTAATTTGTTTCGATGTTTGTGTAAATAATAGGTTATGAAAAAGACATTGAGTAAACTCGTTTCATCTTTGATCGCTGCCATCATGATGGTAGCCGCTGGATGTCAGCAAGATACGTTGCTAAATAACAATGATATTTCGTTGAAAAAATTGACGAAGGAAGAATACTTAGATTCTCTTTTTAAAAACGATAGGGGATTAGAGCCAATTTGGATGATTGACACTACAATCGTAAAGGGAAGTATGGGTTGGAGGGTTACAGACACGATGGAGTATTATCCTGATTTAAATAACGGATTTAGATATTACTGGATGCCAATAGGGTATTTTGAGCCACTATCCCCCGACAGAGATAAGTTTGCTGTTTACACTAATGTAGATCGTTTTATTGCCTTCAGAGCTGCTGATTCAGCATCACAATTTGGATTTACAACTGGAGATACAACGCTGATTATTGGAATGCGGGAGTTTAAGCGAATTAGTCGGCCTTTTACATGGAATTTAGACGAGGAAGCAAATGATTATTTAATTGATTTTCCTCACAGAAAAACCAATGAAAAGGAGGTGTGTGATTCTTTCATGCGTCAATATCGTCCTTTGGAAGGTGTGTGGCCGGGGTTGCATTTGGAATCTATAGATTATGCTGGCAACCTTCAGGGTTTTTACAACAATCCAGAGCGTCCTAGGAATTTATTTCCCGATTACAATGCCATTCCTCAACATAATTATATTTATCTGTTCAAATCAGGCAAAGTGACTGTTAATGATATAGATGATGACGATATTTTCTGGAATGAACTTGACAGAGACGATAAGAATTTCATGGAAGTTACCACACAGACTTTGGCAGACGGTCGAGAACACCATCTGATGTTTGTTAAAATTCCTTACACCTATTGGAAAGACGATCCAAAAGTCTCTGGATTCGTGAGATTACGGTATGTCCTTGATTAAACAAGGTCATGTGAAAATTGAGAGGTGGATTGTGCGTTGATTAGTTAGTTAAATAGTTGGTGAATTATAATTTTTGATAATATCATGAAAAAGACATTGAGTAAATTCGTTTCATCTTTGATCGCTGCGATGTTGATTGTAGTTGTTGGTTGTCAGCGAGATCCATTGCCAACTGTTAAAAATCCCGTTGCTGTAAAGTTGACGGAAGAACAATATCTTGATTCTCTTTGTCAAAGCAATATGGGTTTGGATCCACTTTGGATGATTGATACTACCGTAGTGAAAG
>JAHEMG010000198.1:0-1603 GCA_024643755.1 Flavobacteriales bacterium
TTACGTATGGTGTGGTGAAGAGTTGGAACGATACGTTGGTGATCATGGACGATAGTGTGGTTCGTGGAACTACGTTGAAGAAGAGCATTTTGCGGATTTTGGATCGGTTGGAGCCCAAGCGCATCATTTTGGTGAGCTCGGCCCCTCAGATTCGTTACCCAGACTGTTACGGTATTGATATGAGTAAGATGGGCGATTTTGCGGCGTTTTCAGCGGCGGTTGCTTTGTTGAAGGACAAAGGAATGTCGGCCTTGTTGGATGAGACATACGCGGCGGCCAAAGCGGAATTGGCGAAGCCATCCAAGGATCAGCGTTGTGTAGTGCAGGATATTTACCGTCCGTTAACCGACGAGGAAGTGAGCAAAAAGATCGCGGAGATGTTGAAGCCGAAAGACTTACGTTGTGAGTTTGATATTTTGTTTCAGTCGGTAGACAACTTGCACGAGGCATGTCCGGGCGACCGCGGAGATTGGTATTTCACGGGCAATTATCCCACGCCGGGTGGAAATCAGGTGGCGAATCGCGCGTTTGTATACTACATGGAGGGAAGGAAAGAGCGGGCTTATTGATACTTGGAAATCGCACAGAATAAATTGTAAATTCGCTGAATAAATTACTATGAGCACTTTGAACGATGTGATGGAGCAATTGCAGGAGCAATTGGAGAAAAACTTACAGCATACGGCTACTGAATTTTCACGCATTCGTGCGGGTAAGGCGAGTCCAGCGATGTTGGAGAGTGTGATGGTTGAATATTATGGTGCGTTGACGCCGTTGGCCCAGGTGGCAAACGTGAACACGCCAGATTCCCGTACTTTGGCGATTCAGCCATGGGATAAGGGGTTGATTAGACCTATTGAGACGGCGATTATCAATGCCAATTTGGGTTTTGCGCCGCAGAACGATGGGGAGATGATTCGCATCAGCATTCCACCGGTAACGGAGGAGCGCAGAAAAGAGTTGGTTAAGCGTGCCAAGAACGAGGCGGAGAATTCCAAGATAGGTATTCGTAATTACCGCAAAGACGCGAACGAGCGCATCAAGAAATTGCAGAAGGATGGATTGAGTGAGGACGATGCGAAAACGGGCGAGGAGCGCGTTCAGAAGTTGATTGATGGTTACATCAAGAAGACCGACGATTTGTTCGAGGGCAAGGAAAAAGAGATTTTGACCGTTTAACGGGTTGGTTGCGCGGTTATTTCGCGACGATTTCCAATTGATTTTTTACAGTTTCAGCCCTCAGGAGCAGGGTTTCTAGGGTGTCTGCGATGACTGTGGCATGTCCGAGTTTTCGGTTGGGCCGAGTTTCTGATTTGCGGTACATGTGAATGAACACATCGCCTTGTTGGGTGAGCGCTTGCTCGTTGGCCAATTGGTAGTTGCCTGATACATGGGCAGGTCCTACGATATTGATCATGGCAGCGGGTTGGATGAGGGAGGTATCGCCCAGTGGGGCACCGGCGAGGATTCGGAGGAGTTGTTCAAACTGACTGCAGTGGCATCCCTCGATGGTATGGTGACCGCTGTTGTGGGGTCTTGGGGCGATTTCGTTGACCCAAATTTCTTGGTCTTGGGTGAGGAACAGTTCTACGGCGAAGAGTCC
>JAHEMG010000198.1:1703-2832 GCA_024643755.1 Flavobacteriales bacterium
GGCACGGATATCCTCGGCATTGTTGAGGTTTCCGGGGATGAAGTGGTGGGCGATGGGTGCGGAAGGACAGTCAGCAGATGCTTCTAAAACGGTAAATTCAACGGGCAAACTGGGATATTTTGCCTCAATGGTCATCATGCCTAATTGGCCGCCTCCGATAATACCAACGCGTATCATGCTACAAAGATACGCGCTGCTTGCAACACGAAATTTGGATGTTGCGATTTTTGCCATATTTTCGGAGGTATCTTTGTGATAGTATGATAGAACCTCCCTCGGTATTGATGTTGTTGACGGTAAGTCCAAACGCCTGGTTGATTGTGATTTTGTGCATGGTGGTGATTGCCTTTTTTTCGGGAATGGAAATTGCATTTTTGTCGGCTTCCCGTTTGCGCATTGAGTTGCGGAGCAAGGAGAATTTGGGGTCGGGCAAGTGGCTATCGAAATATGTGAAGAACCCGAGTGATTTTATCAGTACGGTGTTGGTGGGGAACAATTTGGGATTGGTGGTGTATGGTATTTACATGGGGGAGATTTTGGATGATTCATTTGCGGGTATTGGATGGATGCAGCAGGAGTGGGTGAAATTTTTGGCGATTACTTTGAGCAGTACGATGGTGGTGTTGGTGGTGGCGGAATATTTGCCCAAGACGTTTTTCAAGATGTATGCTGACCGGGTGATTTTCGGTTTGATTGGCATTTTTCGGGTGGCGCATTTGGTGATGTGGCCTTTGATTCAGGTGGTGAAGGGAATATCGGCGTTTTTGTTGCGGGTATTTACCAGGACGCGAATATCAGAGCATACGCCTGTTTTTTCGAAGGTGGATTTGGACAATTACATAGCGTCTTTGGAGAATGCGGGTAATGGCGAGGCGGTGGAGATTGATACTGAGGTATTCAGGAATGCCTTGGATTTTAGCGATGCGAAGGTGCGTGATTTCATGGTTCATCGCACGCAGTTGGTGGGTGTTGAGGTGAACGACAGTGTGGCTGAATTGCGGGCGAAATTTGTGGAAACGGCGCATTCGAAAATTTTGATTTACAAAGAGAATATCGATCACATTATTGGGTTTGTGCACCACAGCGATTTGTTTCACAATCCGCAGCGGATACAGGATGTTTTGCGGTC
>JAHEMG010000126.1 GCA_024643755.1 Flavobacteriales bacterium
TGCTACTGAGTCGACCAAGTTGATTATGTTCCCTGTACAAACGATGAATGAGTGGATGAAGGAGTATCGCTCTTGGTATGAATTTGTGATTTCTACTTACCGGAATCGGTTTGAGGAGGTGCTAACGGTATTGGATCACGTTGCATTTCGCGGGATGGATGAGCGATTGGAGTTTTATTTGAAGAACCAATGGAAAACTTGTGGTTGCTCGGATATTCCCATAAATCATCAAACCATCGCCCAAGATTTGAATTCCTCGCGGGAGGTGATTTCTCGTTTGCTGAAGAAAATGGAACAGCGAAACATGCTCGTATTGCACCGCAATCACATCGAAATCAAAGGGAACTGGATTTCGAGGGTGTAATTCCCCAAGGGCTTTGCGTACTAGCGCACCAAGGTTACATTGCCAGAATAGCGCTGAATTTCGTTTTCAGGGTTCTTGAAGGTGGCATCGTAAATGTACACTCCGCCCATCACCAATTCATTATTGATGCGACCGTCCCATAATTTGGTTTGGTCGGTTGATTCAAAAATGATTTCACCGTAACGGTTGAAGATAATCAATCGGTAATCGGTGACGGTTAATGGTGAGAATAATCCGAATTGGTCGTTTAGGCCCTCGGTATTCGCAGGTGTGAACGCGGTAGGGAACCAGTATAGGGGAATGGATTTGGCCCTTAGACTCAAACTGCTGGTATCAGCACAACCAAAATCATTGTCAGCAATCAACGAAACGGTATAGGTTCCATACATATTGTAACTATGAACGGGGTTTTCGGTGATGTCATAGTATCCGTCGCCAAAATCCCAAGTCCATTTGGTGTCAATTCCTGACAGGTTCGTAAAGGTAACGGGCTTCAGCATTTGGGGGTCGAACGGACTGTATTTGAACTTAGAAATCGCCCTGGGGTATACCTGTAGGGGCTGTTGGAAGGTGTCTTTACAGCCGAAAGTGTTTGTGACAATGAGGCGCACAGGAAAGGTGCCAGAATCGGGGTAGACGATGTTTTCATCGCGCAGGGTGGATCGACGTCCATTGCCAAAATCCCAATTGTAGCTTTGGATGGTACCAGCACCGGCCGTTGACGCATTGGTGAAGGGGAAGAGGACATCTTCACAGTCTGGTTTTACTGCGAAATAAACGAAGGGTTTGTTTGCGATATAAATGGTGCGGTCTATGGTGTCTTTACACAAATTGCTGTTGTAAACGATGTATTTGACTTGGGGCAATCCGGAAGTACCATAATAATGTTGGGGGCTTTTGCCCGTGTACGTGGCACCATCGCCAAACCACCAATATTCTTTGGCAACGAAACCACTTCCTGGGGAGGTGAGGGATGTGAATTTAACGGTTGTGTTTTCACAGGTGTCTTCAACCAAATAGTTGGCTTGTGGTGCACCCAAAATATTGATTTTCTTGAATAGGGTGTCGCTGCAACCGGTGGCTGCGGTAACGATCAATCGGGTGTTGTAAATGCCTGCGGGAGAGAAATATCCTACAGAAGAATCACCGCTGCCGTTGTTGCCGTTTCCGTAAGACCAGCTCCAACGGATGAGCGTATCTTGGGCAACCGTTGATTTATCTACGAACAAAACGCTGTCTTTCTCACAAGCTCCAGTGGTGGTGAAGTTGGCGATCGGACAGGGCGTGGTATCGCTGAGGGTCCAAATGCCACTAAAGTTCACACCGGCATGCAACAACAGCGTGTTGTTACCGGCATTTACCCTTGATTTTACGGGGTATCCCCATTTGTTGGCGGTGCTATTCCAAGATATCGCACCCATATTGGCTTCTTGGATGGTGTTGGTGCCTGTATTGTGCTCGGGATCGAGGTAAGAGAATCCCAGTGATATTTCTGGTTTGGTGGTATAACCGCCATCCTGAATCACCCAGAAACGATCGAGCATCCTGCGGGCGTTTTCGGTTCCATATTCGTTTTTCACATGAGGAACACCAAAGGGTAACGGACGGTTATTTGGTAATGAAACTGTTGGGGTTGGGTAGGTGGCGATGGTAACGAATCCTGAGTCTACCGTTTGCAATCCCACGTTCTTCACATTGTAATCAAAGGGAATATCTGTGCCAGCCGCGGTTTGGAATGGCACGCGGTATTGAGGGCCCACACCAGCATCGCGGAGATTCCATTGTACAAACCCATAACCAACTGATGGAAAAGACTCTGATAGTATGCCGCCTGTGGTTCTGCTAATCGCGGTTTCAGAGCGATTGTTGATGATCAATTTACGTCCGTTAAGGTTTAGCTGTCTATCGAACAGATTCAATTTTCCTGTTCCACCACTCTTATGTCCACCACCCACCAAGATATTGGTTTGCAGGGTGGGATTGGCACTGCACTTAAGGTCTAGCGCTGGGAAAGCGGTAATGTTTGTTCCGAGGAATGATTGGGCGGCGCCTTTGAGAACATCCGTGCCGTTGTTGGTCATGAAAATGGCTCCCGCGGAATTGTTGATCCAGTTGCCGGTGAACGACAATTGAACATCGCCGTTAAAAATCAAACGCGAGGCGACTTGGGCTTTGTAATTGCCTTGAGGTCCTTGAATGACGATAAAGGTTCCGTTGTTGGCCACTACATGCGCACCATTATGCACCCATCCTTGGGCTTGTGACAGCCAAGTCATGGAGAAACATAAGAAGGCAATGAGGTGCTTTTTCATGATGGTAAGCAACGCTTATTTTTTGTTTTCGAGTTCGGTTAAACGACGCATCAGCTCCTCGTTTTGTTTTTTCAACAGTTCGATTTGGCTTTGTTGTTCTTGAATC
>JAHEMG010000012.1:0-4291 GCA_024643755.1 Flavobacteriales bacterium
CCTTTGATGGGTTGTATTTGACCGTCGAGGGCGAGTTCGCCCATGATGATGTATTCTTTAAAGCGGGTTTCTGGAATTTGGAAGCTCATGGCGAGCATGACCAGTGCGATTGGGAGGTCGTACCCGGAACCTTCTTTTCTCAAATCCGCGGGGGAGAGACTGATGATTTGTTTTTGTCTAAGCGGCTTAAACTGCGCTTGTAGGATGGCCGATTCGCATCGATACAGGCTTTCGCGTATGGAGTGGTCGGGAAGACCGATCACACTTGTCATACTAATTTCACTTTGAAAGGGCATTGCACAAGCCTCTACAGACACGACCACTCCCTCTACACCCGACAATGCGGCTGCATATCCTTTCACTACCATAAAATGTTGATTGCGTACTTTTACAAAATGGGCTGACCCTTTTCTACTTTGATTCCCACATCTACTATACCGTTGAGCAGTTCATCGCGCATGTTTTGGGACAACGACCAGGTATAGGTGCCGGCGGCTAATTTCTTCTGAACGTAGATGGGTTTGAGGTAGGTGATGAGGTTCGACATTCCTTTTCCCAGCCAACGACCGGTTTGGTCGGCGATTTCAACTTGAACTTGTTCTTTGATGTTGGTGTTATTGCCTTGAATTTGGGAAATCATCCAAATATTGCTGTAGGCATAGGTACCTTGAATTCTCAAACCGATGGAAAAATTGTAGTAATGGGTGGTATCGTCCACGGTAAAGGTGAAGGACTTGGAGTCGCTCCATTTCCAGGTTTTATTTTCGATGGGTTGAAATTCTTCTGCCAAGGTAGTTTGTGACATATTGCATCCTGGCAAAAGCAGGAGTGTCAGTGCCAGCGCGGGCAAAAAGAGGTTATGCAATTTGATTTTCATACAGAAATTGTTTTAGGGTTGATTTTACTTGGTTTTCGGTTTGAAGCAGGGGTTCAACCGTGGCGGAAATGACAGCCAGGGGCATGTCTTTTGGCCAGCGGGGTTGCAGACGGACCAGGTCTTTGCGGGTGGTCACGACCACGAGGTTGGGATGTGTTTTTTGTAGTTGTTGAAACCGGCGTTGAATCTGTTGGATGTCCGCGGTTTTGAAGGGATGATGATCAGGGAAGGTTAGTTGATCGACCCATTGATGATGGGGTGCATTTTCCGTAATTCTTTGGGGATTGGCGATTCCTGTGACCAGCAGCAGCGGGGTATCGCCGTCAATGGCTTGCTGCTTTTTGTCGGTATCATCAAATGCCACAATTTGGGGTGTTGTGGTTTTGGTATGCAGGAAGGCAATGTGATGCTCCCACTGAATGGGGTGATTTGTTTTGTTGGGACCAAACCGCATCCATTGATGCATTTGGTTGAGGAGGTTTTGTTTGAATGTATTGGCTTGTTCTTGGGACAAGTTGGAGGGACAATTGGTTACCAGCAAGAGGTTGGCTTTATTGCCCCACCAGGGAAATTCTCGGAGTTTTCCGGCTGGCAGGGGCCAATCTCGGGTAAAGGGTTGTTGGTAATTGCACAGCAGAATACCGAGGTTGTGTTGCAATTTTAGGTGTTGGTATCCATCATCCAGGAGAACACATTGGAGGTTGGGTGATTCGGCCTGCATGCGTTGGATGCCGTTGACGCGATCTTCACACACCGCAATTTTGTTGGTGTTTGATGTTGGGATTGTCTGAAGTGCAGCTAGCATTTCTAGGGGTTCATCGCCAACGTCTTGCAAGGATTTTTGGGGTGTTACCCACAGGAATCCTTTCGTTTTTCGTTTGTATCCGCGAGAAAGCACGCCTATACTTTCTGCGGTTAGTCCCAGCGAAAGTAGTGTTTGGTGTATCCACAACAAGGTAGGGGTTTTGCCTGTGCCACCGACGTTGAGGTTGCCAACAACGATGTTGGGCAGGACCGCTTTTTGGGATAGACTGAGCTGATCATAGATGACGCGCTTGATATGGGCAACGATTCCCCAAATCAAACCGAGCGGCCATAGTATGATTTGCTGCAGTGTCATTCTGTTTGCTGTGTAATCAATTTAGTTCGAAAGTCTGTCCTTTTTCTGGCAAAGAAACCAGGGTATGATCTACATCGTTGGCGAGGATTTCCATTTGTTGTGCATCTCCGTGTACCAGGAACAATTGTTTGAGTGTACCGGGATTGGATTGTTTGAAATAGGCCAACATTTGGGGATGGTCTGGGTGGGCACTGAAAACATCGGTGCGCTTGATTTTTGCATGAACGGGACGTGGTTTGCGGTTGATTTCAACAAAATCTTGTCCTGATAGCAGTCTATGTCCGAGCGTACCCTCTGCACAGAAACCGGCAATCAAGATGGTGTTTTCGGGGTATCCTACGTTGTTGCGTACGTGCATTTGGATACGACCACCTTCTACCATTCCGGCGGCGCTGATGATTACGCAAGGGGTATTCATGACGCTGAGCATTTCGCTTTCTTTCTCATCTTCAATGATTTGCAGTAAGGGAAAATCGAATAAACTACCATGTTTTTGTTGAAACTCTTGGGCTTCTTCATTGAGGAATTGCACGTTGTGTTGGTACACTTTTGTGCTTCGGATGGCGAGCGGACTATCGGTAAAAATGGGAATTTCGGGCAATCTTCCTGCGCGATATAGTTGGTGAATGGTAAAGATGATGGCTTGGGTACGTCCTACACTGAATGCAGGAATCACCAATTTGCCACCGCGCTCTACGCAAGTTTCTATGATTTCGGCGAGCATGGCATCTTCGGCGCGCTGCGAATCGGTCATGTGGTTTCTACCGCCGTAGGTACTTTCTGATACGAGGTAGTTGAGGCCTGTCATGGGTTTTGGATCAGGGACAAGTTTGGAGTTGGCGTTGCCCAGATCGCCGGTGAATCCGATGACGGTTTTTTCGCCATTGTGGTTCACGGTGAAACGAACACTGGCTGCTCCGAGGATATGTCCGGCCTCATACAAGCAAATGCTCAATTCTTCATTGAAAGCATATTCTACACCATAGGGCAAGCTCACCGATTGGTCTAGCATTTCGGTGATGTGTTTTTTGGTGTACAGGGTTTGTACTTGGGGTTGTTTCCCTTTTTTGAAGCGCTTGCCTGAATTTTTCCAAACGGCTTTTTGTTTGGCGGCCAATTCCATGCGTTGGATATTCAAACTGTCATGCAACAGGTAATCGCTGAGTTCGAGGGTGGGTTCTGTGCCCAAAATGGTCCCATGAAACCCTTGGCGAACCAAGTTGGGGACATTCCCTGAGTGATCGATATGTGCATGTGTGAGTATCAACAAGTCTATAGATTTTGGGTCGAATGGAAACGAAGCATTGCGTTCTTCAAACTCTTTTCTCTTTTCATAATCCAAACCACAATCAATCAAAACCCGTGTGCCACTAGGAAGTTCCAATAAATGCATGCTGCCTGTGACCTGTCGAGCCGCTCCCCAAAAAGTAATTTTCATCTCACAAAATTACGCTCAACCACGGGTTTTGATTGTGTTTGTTATCAACTGATTACTGATTTGTCTATGTGGGTGTTATTGTGGTTGTGTGAAGAAAATCTTGCGCGACAGCCATTGTCCATCTGTATGCTCAAACTGAACCACATAAAATCCTGTGCTTAGATAGTCTGACCATTGATTTCTTTGTTGGGCAGGCGTTACTTCCCTACCATCCATGCTGAAAACTTTTGCGTTTGCCGGAATTTTCAACCAGGTGGTTTCATCTTGAAGCACGGGGGTTTGGTTATCGCTCCATTCGGGCTTTTCATCATTGCCTGCTGCTCTTCTTGCAGCTTGCAGTGATTGATTCACATCGAAGCAGAGTTCATTGATTTTTTTCCTGATGCTGCCTTGCACATCGATCTCATACCATTTGCCTCCCAAATCCAGCGTGCCGATGGCCAGGTATTTGGCGTTTACGGAGTCGAACGGACTGTTTGCTTTGAGCGGAAACCAATGGTTTTTGCCCAATTGCAGCACGCTATTTTTGGTGTTCCACGGAGTGGAATTTAGGTTTGGAATGGTTCCTGCGATTTGGATTTTGCTATCGGCGTTGCCTTGTGAGGGACATAGGAAGTTGTTTTCACCATCGAAGAAAGGTTTGGAAAGGTTGAGTTCAACGCTGCGTTTTTCACTGTAGGCGAAGGTGTTATTACCACAGTTTAGGGTGTCAATCTCACCTGAAATTTTTGAGTTGGCCCCAGCAACTACGGTTGATTCGGTGGCCCTGATGCCAGTAACATTGTATCCAAAGATGTTGCATCGAAGGGCAATGGTTCTGTTGACGGTTTCAATGCCTGTGGTGTTGCTGTAGAAG
>JAHEMG010000012.1:4391-68709 GCA_024643755.1 Flavobacteriales bacterium
GTGCATCAATGCATTGCTGCCATTGAGCTGCAGGGTTACATTTTTTCCCAGCCACACGGTGCTTTTGGGGTCGATGATGAGGGAGGATCCATCTTCCACGATGAGGGTAGCACCCTCTTCCAAGATGAGTTGGGTTCCTTGGGTCATGTGCAAGGTAGATTTTCCACCGGTGAGTTTCAGTATTCCGCCGGCTTGCACGGTGATTTTTGAGGCGGCTCTGCATTGAAACAGGGTGGTTTGGTTTTTGGCTTCGCCGGATTCTATGTTCATCACCCCGCCGGATTTGATGCGAATTTCTGAGGGCTGGCAATTGCCCAAGTAGAAGGTGCGCGATTTCAATTTGGCGATCACGGCTTTTTCTACGGGTGTGCACCGGCTGTTGGAGAGGTTGCCATTTACGTTGAGGGTTTGGTCTGCCTCAACCATGATGCTACCCACAAAGCGATCATAAGGGTTACCGATAACAATCTCATTTTTATCGGTTTGGTAGGATTGTTTTTCAGACCAGATGATTTGTTTCAGCAACCATTCGGCATTGCCCCCTTTTTCATCATCAAAGAACACGTGGTCTTGGTTGAAACGTGGGGCAAAATAGTTGTGGAAAGGCGTATTTCTCAGCCCCAACATTTGGGTGCCCAAGGTTTGAGAAAGCGGTTTATTGAATTTGATTCGAACGGAGTCGCTAGCCAGGGCGCTCCAAATGGGAATGAAGCAGGTTACATCGGTGGTGCGTTCTGAGAAAACGAGCCAAGTGTGTTTTTCCAGGGTTTTGTGCAAATCTGCGATGATGGTTGTACCTCCGCCGGCAATATGTTCGTAGCTAGGCAAATCGCCATTCACGCTGTGAGAATGCATTTTCTTGTAGGTTGTTTTGAACAAAGCCACTGTGGGAAGTCCGGGAGGGGGCACCATAAAGCCATTGGCGAAAACGAACAATTTTGCATCGGATTGGGGTAGTCCTTGGGCAATGGCATAGAGTGTTTTGCTTCCCTTTTTTATGGCGTAGTTTCTAATAAAATCGTGCAGTGGCTGTCCGATATTGAAATGCAGGAGCGAGTCACCCACCTGTAGGCTTCTGAATCTGTTGGTGGGTTGATTAAACATTTCGCCATCGCCATTGGTCACAGCGAAACGCCAAGGGACGGTGGGGAAGGCGTGCATGCTAGAGTCTGCCATGTACTTGTTGTGGAGCGCATGGGGTTTGTCTCCGTTTTGGTAGTGCATCAAGAGCATTTGCTTGGAGGCAGGACGGTTGAGCATGCGTTCTTTAAGGTCGTTGAGTCTCCCTGAAAGACCACTATAATAGTCAAGGGTCACCTGAACCGAAAGGGGTATTGCTGCACCCATGAGTGGACCGTCAAATGAGGTATAACTGCGAACACAGTGCGAAAGGGTGTCGTTTTCGAGCATGGTCAATGCACGTCGCGCCACCAATGCACCCATGCTGGCTCCTACCACATGGATGTGGTCACCGCAGAGGCGTTGTTGAATTTGCTTGATGACTTCTTTGACCACCACGGCATTGTTTTCAATGTAGTCGGCCCCATCCCAAAAATCCACGTATACAATGTCGTACCCCGAATCGCGGTATTGCTTGAGGATTTTGGGTGTATGCTGAATGGAATTCCAGTCGGTCCAGGTTTGTGATTCCACATCCCATTGTTTGCCTTTTAGTAGGTCGATGTAGCCCATGTTTCCGCATTTTCCTTCGCGGTAACCGGTGGGCCAGCCGCGGTAGCCAAAATCGATACCTTCTACGAAAACGATGGGTTTGTTGAGGCATCCGGGCACGCCTTGGGTGCGGGTACTATAGTGGATGCTCACTTTGGCGCCACTGGTTACCACTGCCCCAGCTTCGTTGGACACATAGGCCTTGACATCAAACTGATCGATGGGTAATCCTTGGGTGATGGTTTCCCATTCTGGTGCTTTGGCGCTAAAGTACAGGTGCACGCGGGTGACCAATCGTTTCAGGGCTGCGCCCAATTGCATTTGTATGCCTCGGTTCATCGACACGCGTTCATCAGTGGAATCGACTTCTATGAATAAGAGTGCGTTGTTCAATCCTTCTGCGAGGTGTCTGAACGGGGTGGGTTGGTTCGGCGCCAGGGTGAAACTTTGTCCGTTGATATCCATCCCAAGTGATTTGATGGTTTTGATATCGCGGTGACTGATGTAGAACCTAGGATCTAGGATCACCGAATGGATGTTTCTGTTGATTTGGGTGAACATGGGCATGAAGCAGAAGGCATCGTGAGATTGAAAGTCGGTCTGTAACCAAGGACCTTTTTTCACCATGTAATTGCTATCTGAATCGTAGTCATAATTTTGTCGCATCCAGAACGAATCGCTCAGTTTTTCATACCGAAAATCGATGAGTACCAGGGGCATGATGCCTTTTTCGAGGTAGGGTTTAGACCATTGAAGCAAACTATCCCAGCTAGGTACTTTTGTGGTAGTAGCACGTTGGGTGTGGCTGAGTGAGCGACACAGTTCTTCGGCTTCTTTGGTGGTTTGTGGCTGTCCGGTAGTGGCGCCATTGAACATATCGAAGTTGGTTTGTGGCGATGCCAGCTCAATGATTTTCGGGGCATTGGGCGTATTGAGGTGAAGTCCTTTGAAGAAGTGTTGGTATTCTGTAAGGAAGTCTTGGGCGCCCAGGGTATGCATTAAGCCCAGCGCGATGCCGATGATGATCGATTTGATTTTCATGCGATGGCCCTCCAATGGTTAGATGGGAAAACGAAGCCCAGTGAATTGTATTTAACGGGTAGGTTCCACGTGGGAATGAAGTCCAAGTTTTTGGATGGGTTGTGAACGGTTGTCGTGGGGTTCTGTGTGAAGGAATCATACACAGGGAACCAAGGTTGCTTTTTGTACAAGTAATTTTCCATAATTCATATCGTTAAATGTGCCATACAAAGTTGGAAAGCGGAAAATTGGAAAGCCCGTCGTTTATCGCCAAAATCGACCTGAATGGATTTTAACTTTTGCGTTTTTTACAAAACTTTTGGGTGAACCCGAATAAAATGTTGTGTTAGTGCAAATTTTAACGAAAAACAGATATGCATATGATTCAGACATTTACACAACTATTACATCAGAAAACGAAGCAAAAAGGAATGAAGACCGCGACCATTGTAGCGGATGTATTATGTATCTCACAGGACGCTGCTTATCGCCGAATTCGCAACCCTGAATCGTTCAGAGCCGATGAGTTGATGAAGTTGGCCAAGGAATTTGAAATAGATTTAAACACGATGATTCACCTGGGCAAAAATTGGTTTCAGGGCGAGTTTCGGGTGATCAGTCCCCAGTATACCACCCACGATTATTACCGCGATATCAATACTTATTTGGAGAAAGCGATTTCACGACCCAACAGTGTCATCGTCTATGGCGCGCAAGAGGTGCCGATGTTTTATCGCTTTTGGTTTCCAGCGTTTGCGGCGTTCAAGGCCTTTGTTTGGAAACGGGATTTTTTGAACGATGCGCAGTTTCGGTCGGTCCAGTTTCGCGCCGCGTCGATGCCCGAGGAGCGGGGGTTTGAGCGACTGAGCGATAACTACATGCAAATTGCGAGTGAGGAGATTTGGGGGTACGATACGTTGTTTTCTACGTTGTATCAGATTCACCATTACAAGGAGTGCGGGTTGTTTGCATCGGAGAATGATTTTAGGGCGGTGATGGACGAGTACGATTTTATGGTGGACCATATTTTGGCGCAGGCCGAGCGCGGCAAGAAGTTGCATCCGTATCATCCGCATGTGGTGGGTGGCGATTTTCGGTTGTATTTCTCGCCGATGGTGAGTGCCGATAACACATTTATTATCAAGACGGTAAGAGACAGCATCGCCTTTGTGAATTCGCAGCGAAACGGCGTGTTGATCAGCGATTGCGAGTATTGGGTGAACACAACCGATAGCTGGTTAGAGACTTGCAAAAACAACGGCACTTTGTTGAGCGTAACGGGCGCCGGGCCCAGGAACAAACTGTTCAGACAAGAGTATATGTCGAAGAAGCGGTTGCTGGGATTGAATGAGCGCAACAGCGATTGAATTGTTAGGGACCTATTAAGTTCTGTTAAAGTATAAAGAGATGGGTTTGCGATTGGGTTCGTAAACCTATCTTTGCTTTATGACGGTGGGAAGATTGTATTTGGTGCCAACGCCAATCGGCAATTTGGGCGACATGACCTATCGCGCGGTGGAGGTGTTGAACACGGTGAGTAAGATTTTGGCGGAGGACACCAGAACCACGCGGGTGTTGTTGAATCATTACCAAATTGGTACGCGGTTGGAGAGTTTCCACCAGCACAACGAGCACGGTAAATTGGCTTCGGTGATAGAGGAATTGCGGGGCGGTGCACTGATTGCTCAGGTGAGCGATGCGGGTACGCCGGGCATTTCGGATCCGGGTTTTTTGTTGGCCAGGGCTTGTGTGGATGCGGGGATTCCTTTCGAGGTATTGCCCGGTGCTACAGCGTTTGTGCCGGCATTGGTGAAGAGTGGTTTTGCGTTACACCAGTTTCGGTTTGAGGGGTTTTTGCCACAGAAGAAGGGCCGACAGACCCGCATCAATGCGTTGGCGGTGAATCCGGATACTACGGCATTTTATGAGAGTCCGCACAAAATATTGAAGACGTTGGAGCAGTTGAAAGCGGCGTGTGCCGAGGGCCGTCGCATCAGCGTATCGCGGGAGCTATCCAAAAAATTTGAAGAAACAGTGAATGGCAGCATCGCGGAGGTGCTGGCCCATTTCCAGAAGCATGCGCCCAAGGGTGAATTTGTGGTGGTTTTGGAGGGTTGTAATGCCAAGGCCGGGGATACGGGCGCGGAAGAAGAAGATTAAGGGGTTTTAACGCAGTATGACAAAAAACGATCATATCCGTGGGGTTGAGCGCATCAAAGGGGTGACATTGCCCACTTGGTTGTTGGTGGTTTTGCCAGCGATTTTGTTTGGTTTGGCATGGGAGCCGATGTCGTTTACTCCGTTGGTTTTCGTGGCGTTTGTGCCTTTTTTGCTGTTGGCTTACAGGGGCATGAAGGATAAGGGTCTACCCTATTTTGGTCGATTGTTTTTGGCGTTGATGCTCTGGAATATCGCAACCACTTGGTGGGTTTGGTTTGCTTCGGATGTTGGGGCGATTGCCATGCTGCTGATGAATTCCTTTTTCATGTATTTGCCGTTTGGATTGTGGCGGATGTGGCATAAACGGGCGCCCAGATCTTGGCAATTGCGATGGCGGTTTGATGTAATTTTTATTGGCATTTGGTTGTTGTATGAGTTTGCGCACCATCGCTGGGATTTGTCTTGGCCGTGGCTTTGTTTGGGCAATGCATTTAGCGGGATGACGTGGTATGTGCAGTGGTATGAAATTTCGGGCACATTGGGCGGTTCGGCGCTGATTTTGGCGGTGAACGTCTTGGTTTTCAGGGCGATTTTGTTGTGGCGCAGTCACAGTGAAACAGCTGCGATACCTTTTTGGAAGCGGGCTGCTGCGAAGCCATTGTTTACGGCAGGCACGTTGGTGGTTTTGATGGGGTTGATATCGGTGTGGTTGGGACATCGCGCGGCCGGAATGGTGGGCAAGGGCGCAGGCTATTGGGTGGCGGCGATACAGCCGAATTACGATACCTACGAGGAGAAATTTGTGTTGGATCCGATGCAGATGGTGGAGGAAATGCAAGCCACTACCGAAGGTGCACAGCGGGCATTGCGGGCAAAGGGAGAGCGGTTGAATTGCGTGTTGTGGCCGGAGACTTCGTTGGTGAGTAGCATCAATGTGAAGTACATGGAATCAGACCAGCAAGTGGCTTTTTTGAAAGGGATGCGCAGTCGCGATAGCTTTCAGCCCGATTATTTGATGGGGGTGAATATGGTGCAGTGGTATCCTTGGCAGGGGAAGGGCAAGCCCGAGGTGTTGATGCCGGATAAGTCGGTGAGGACGGTGGCTGCGGCCCGACAGAGTAACGACCCCAATTATTGGTACACGTTGCACAATTCGGCGTTGTGGTTGGGCGATACATTGAGTTATTATCACAAGTCGAAGTTGGTGCCGGGCACTGAGCAGTTGCCGTTTGTGAGCACGTTTCCGTTTTTGGAGTCGCTGGCGATATCGTTGGACGAAAACTCGGCTTCGGGCACGTTGGGCAAGAGCGATAGGGCGTTGGCTTTGGGCGATGGGGTAAAGGCGGCGCCAGTGATTTGTTACGAAAGCATTTATGGCGATTATGTGAGCGATTATGTGGGCGATGGTGCGCAGTGGTTGGCGGTGGTAACGAACGATGCTTGGTGGCGGAATACGGCGGGACACAAACAGCATTTTTCGTATGCCAAGTTAAGGGCCATCGAACAGCGAAAGTGGGTTGGAAGGGCTGCAAACACGGGCATTTCTGGGTTTATCAATCCGCAGGGTGAGTCGGTCTTGGAAACGGTTTGGTATCAGGGCAGGGCTGGACGGTGCGAGAGTCCGCTGGGCGATATTGCGGCGAAAGACGGTGGTTATGCGGTGGGTGTTGGCACGCAGTGTGCGTTGGTGCAGCGGATTGTGCCGAACGATATCAAAACGATTTATCAGGGGCTGGGCGATGTTGGGGTTTTGGTGGTGTTGTGGGTTTTGTTGTTGGTAATTGCTGTGCGGGGCCGGGGCAAGATGGACTATGTGGGGATGGGGATGATGGATTTGGCGACACAGGTTTTGGTTGAGGTGGCGGCGGGATAAGACGGATTTGTTGGGTAGATGGTTGTGATCGGAAAGGCGTAGAAATTTCTTGTATCTTTGTGGTATGGGCACAGATTTTCAGCAGCGATTAGCGCGGATTCGCGGTAGGGTTGAGGCAGTGGTGCAGGAAAATCAGACGTTGAAATCGGAGAATTTGGTCCTTACGCAGGAGTTAGACGAGCTAAAGAAAACCATCGCGCTGCAAAAAAATGCCCTCTCAGAACTAAAAGAAGAGAATAAATTGATTAAACTTGCAAAGGAAATGTCGATGTCGGGCTCAGACGTTCACGATTTGAAAATCAAGATCAACGAGCTAGTCAGGGACATTGATAGATGCATAGATTTACTAAACGAATAATATTTTAAGTGCAACCCAACGACAGCATACTCATCAACGTAAACATCGACAACCGTGCAATGCGGCTGCGTGTGGCGGTGAAGGATGAAGAAGACGTTCGGTTGTCGGCCCAAGTACTCAACCAGCGCATCAATGCTTTTAAGAGTTTTCATGCGCAAGAACCCATAGATCGCCTGTCATGGGCGGCCCTGGATTTGGCCGGTGAGGTGGTTCGCCACGGAAAAACTCATCGCCATCAAGACGAACTCTTAGAACAGGAGTTGGTTGCCATAGAGGGGTTGTTGTTTGCTTGACCATATCGTTTGATTGGCTATAATCTCTGTGTCTATCTCCGCAAAAAAAGAAAGGAATAGCACAAAATGGAAAACATCGTATTTATCCTCGCCGGACTCATAGTAGGGTTGGCCCTTGGATATGTTGTGTTTGTTGCGATGCGCAAAACACAGCTAGAGAAAGACAAGCAAAGCATCATTGAAGAAGCGAAATTGCAGGGAGAGAACCTGAAGAAAGACCGTATTTTGGAAGCGAAGGAGAAGTACATGCAGCTTCGCTCGGAGTACGAAAAGGAGACCAACCGCAGAAACAGCGAAATCGGCAACAGCGAAAATCGCATCAAGCAGAAGGAGCAGTCGTTGGACGACAAAATCCGTGCGAACAAGCAGAAGGAAGACGAGTTGGCGAAGACCAAAGAGCGTTTGGAGTCGCAGATCGAGACTTACAAAGTGAAGGAGCGCGAGGTACAGCAATTGATGGATCAGCAGTTGTTGCAATTGGAGAAAGTGGCTGGATTGTCGGCCGCGGAAGCCAAAACGCAAATGTTGGAAAACATCAAGGTACAATCGCACACAGAAGGATTGACGTTGGCGAAAAACATCGTAGAGGAAGCCAAATTGGGGGCTACCCGCGAGGCGAAGCGCATCGTATTGCAAACCATTCAGCGTACTGCGGCAGAGACTGCGATTGACAACACGGTGACCAGTTTCCCGTTGGAGAATGACGACGTAAAAGGCAGAATCATTGGTAGAGAAGGACGTAATATTAAGGCGTTTGAAGCGGCTACTGGTGTAGAGATTTTGATTGATGATACTCCAGAAACCATCGTATTGAGTTGCTACGACCCTATCCGCCGAGAAATCGCGCGTGTATCTTTGGAGCGTTTGATTCGCGATGGTCGAATCCACCCAGCCCGCATCGAGGAAGTGGTGGAGAAGGTGAAGAAGCAGGTGGAAGAGGAAGTGGTAGAATGGGGCGAGCGCACCGTGGTGGATTTGGGCATTACCGGCTTGCATCCTGAGTTGATTCGCTATGTAGGACGTATGCGTTTCAGAAGTTCATACGGACAGAATTTGTTGAAGCACAGCAGAGAGGTGGCGCGTTTGTGTGCTACGATGGCTGCGGAAATGGGCTTGAACGTGAAATTGGCGAAGCGCGCGGGCTTGTTGCATGACATTGGAAAGTGTCCTGATAACGACGAGGAAACGCCACACGCCTTGTTGGGTATGAAGTTGTGCGAAAAGTACGGCGAGCATCCTGAGGTGATTAACGCGGTTGGAGCGCACCACGACGAGATAGAGATGACCTCTTTGTTGAGTCCGGTGATTCAGGCCTGCGATGCGATTTCAGGTTCACGACCTGGTGCACGTAGGGGCGATGACCAATACGTTGAGCGTATCAAGGAGATGGAGAGCATGGCGTTGAGTTACCCTGGCGTGGAGAAGGCGTATGCTATCCAGGCGGGTCGCGAATTGCGCATTATTATGTCGGCCGAGAAATCCAACGACGAGAATGCAGATACGTTGGCGTTTGAGTTGTCGAACCGCATCATGACAGAAATGCGTTATCCGGGTCAGGTGAAGATCACTGTGATTCGTGAGAAGCGCAGCGTAGGTATCGCGAAATAATATAGCATTGGTACGATGTACCTTACCTTAGATATTGGCAATACAGCATCGAAATATGCCCTCTTCAGCGAAGAGGGCATATTGCGTTTTCACGGGGTGTTTGCCGATGTGGAGTCGCTGTGGCAGGAGGAGGCGTTGCAGGGGGTTTCGTTGCGGGCTTGTATTTTTAGTACGGTTCGGAAAGATATACCGTGGCTTACGGGGCTTGATTGTCCAGTTCATCTGTTCAGCAGCAGCATGTCGCTCCCCATTTCCATTGGCTATGCCACGCCCGAGACCTTGGGTGCGGACCGGTTGGCGGGGGTTTTGGGTGCGAAGTGGCTGATGGAGAAGGCGGGTAAGGCGGCTGCGGAAGGAAAGGCGGCTGCGGAAGTTAAGCCAAGCGCTTGTTTGGTGATTGATGCGGGGACATGTGTTACGTATGATTGGTTGGATGCCGAAGGGTGTTATTTGGGCGGGAGTATTTCGCCGGGGTTGCACATGCGGTATTTGGCGTTGCATCAGCAAACGGGTAAGTTGCCTTTGGTGAGTCACGAGGCCTATGATTTGAGTTGGGGCAGAAGCACCAATGAGAGCATTTTGTGTGGGGTGCAGCAGGGGATAGTGGGTGAATCGCACCGACAAATTGCGTTGTTCCTCGAAAAACATGCTGAAGGACAGGTATTTATCACGGGTGGCGACGGGTTATTCTTGGCGGAACAACAGAAAACCAAGATATTTGTGGAGCCTTTGCTCGTTCATTACGGGTTGATGCACGCATTAACACATCATGAGAACAAATAAAAACCGATTGATTCTTTTTGTACTGGCGCTGCTGGTAGTTTCTCATGGGCGGGCGCAGTCGGCGGGTGGACAAAACCTGACCTTTTCGCCGTACAGCAATTTTGGCATTGGGGAGTGGTTGGGCACGAATCAGGTGCAGTGTGGCAGCAATTTGCACACACGCTCTGGGGCTTATTCTTACACGATGCACAATCCGGCCACATTGGGCAATTTGTACTATACCACGTTTGATGTGGGCGGGAGTTTCAAGGCCGCGAAAATTCAGGCGGGCGACCAAACCCAAACGTTTCAGGGCGGTGGCTTGGGCTATTTGAATCTGGGCTTTCGCACCTATAATTACTATCACCGCAAGGCGATTTTGGACAGTATCACCAAGCAAAAGCGGATCAAGAGCACGCGCTACGGCATCAACTCTGCGGTATCGTTGCAGCCATTGACCACGGTGGGGTATCAGTACACGTTTCGCGATAGCACGCCTTTCATCAACCGCACCACCCACGCGGGTTACGGCGGGGTGAACATGGTGGAGTTGGCGAATGGGTTTCGTTTCGGACAGCATTTGAGTTTGGGATACAGTGTAGGTCGGGTATTTGGTCAGTTGAACGACCAGTCGATTTTCAGTGTGCCCGATAGCAATGATTTGAATTTGGTGGAGGACATCAAATCGGTGAATATTCATGGTTTCCAGCAGAAGGTGGGCATCATGGCTTTTTTCAAGTTGGATTCTACTTACCATACGCTGGGTGCGAGTGCGCAGTTTTTCAGCGGTGTGAAGGGCGAGCAATTGCGATTCACCCGTACGATGGATTTGGTGGGAAGTCAGGTGTACGTGGTTGACACGGTATTGAATGCGTTGTCGCCAAAAACGGCTTTGTCGTTGCCGAGCAGTTTCGGTGCGGGGTATCAGTTCCAATTCCGTCAGCGATGGTCGGTGGCGTTGGATTACCGCAAGCAGGTATGGGGACAGTTGGATCCGATGTTTTTTGACGCGGGCAGGCGGTACATAGATCGCACGGATTACGGCTTTACGTTCACGTTGAATCCCAATGATTACAAGCATCCGAGTCACAAGAAGATGCGTTGGCCGGTAAGGGTTGGGGGCGTTTTGTCTGAGACCCAATACAGTTTCACGAAGCCGGGCTCTGTGGGCAGCAATCGCATTGTGCAGCAGCGCGCGTTTGTGGGATTTGGTGTGCCATTGGTCCGCAGATACTACGACAATACAGCGGTGAGCAGTGTGGTGCATGTGCAGATTGATTATGTGCAGCGCGGTTTGGCTACGGATGGTTTGGCCAAGGAGCAGTTCATCAATCTTACGTTGGGATTGCAGTTGGGCGATGTTTGGTTCCAACGCAGAAAATTCGATTAAGGATGCGCGGGCTGTTGACCATCGCCATATTGGTATTTGCGGGTTGCAGCGATTCCGGAAAAACGGTTGTTGTTAAGAAGAAAAAGCAGGCCTTTGAGGCGGCGGAGTATGCGGAAAAGGTGACGATAGAGTACACCGATTCGGGCAAGTTGCGCGCGCGGGTATTTAGTCCGCTGTTGACCGCAGTAAAATCGAAAAGAAACCCTTATTTGTTGATGAAAAAGGGCCTGAAAGTCGATTTTTACGATGAAAAAGGGGCCTTGGAGAGCTATATGACGGCCGAGTATGGCATTAGCTACATGGACGAAAAGAAGGTGATTGTGCGCAGGAACGTGGAGATATTGAACATCAAGGGGGAGACGTTGAACACCGAGGAATTGGTGTGGGACCAGCAGTCGGGGGTGATTCGGACCGACAAATTTGTAAAGATCACCGGGCAGGACCAGATCACGACGGGCACTGGGCTGGTGAGCAATCAGGCATTTACTGATTGGGAGATCATCAATTATTCAGGAACAATCAATTTACCCAATGATAAAAAACCACGTCCTCGCCCTCTTATCCCTGGTCGCGGCCGCTATTAGCGGAACCGAGAGTTTAATGCAGTTTTACTTCAAGGGCGCT
This sequence comes from Flavobacteriales bacterium, assembly GCA_024643755.1. Taxonomy (GTDB): domain Bacteria; phylum Bacteroidota; class Bacteroidia; order NS11-12g; family UBA955; genus UBA955. Next base: position 16,151 of record JAHEMG010000012.1, read on the forward strand.
GGCTCGGGTGCTGCCTGGCTGATGTTGGGGGTGTTTGGCGCGAGTTTTTATTTTTACGTGCGATTCAAGAAGGCGCGCAGGGAGATGATGCAACAAGGCAAACGCTAAATCTTTATCTTCGCAAGGCGTCATGAAAATTTCCATTGATTGGTTGAAATCGCTGTTGCCCACGGAGGCATCGGCACAAGAAATATCAGATTTATTGTCGGTCAGCGGCCTAGAAGTCGAGCACCTAGAAACCTGGCACAGTGCGGGTTCTGGCCTGCAGGGCTTTGTGGTTGGCGAGGTGATGACTTGCGAAACGCATCCCAATGCCGATCGTTTGCGCGTAACCACGGTGAATGTGGGTGGCGATGCATTGCTGCCGATTGTGTGTGGGGCGCCGAATGTGGCGGCCGGACAAAAAGTAATTGTTGCGTTGGTAGGCACTGAGATTGAGATGGCGGGCAAGGAACCTTTTGTGATTGGCAAGGCGAAGATTCGCGGCGAGGTATCGGAGGGGATGATTTGCGCGGAGGACGAGTGTGGGATGGGAAACAGTCACGACGGCATCATGGTATTACCGGCAGACGCGAAAGTGGGGATGTTGGCCAGTGAATATTTTGGCGTGGTGAGCGATGAGGTGATGGAAATAGGACTTACGGCGAACCGTGGAGATGCGGCCTCGCATGTGGGTGTTGCCAATGATTTGGCGGCGTTGTTGCAGTTGCCGTTCTCGCGCATCGCCCAGAAACAGGCAGAAGACAGCGCAGTTTGGCGTTCAAAGTCAGCGGGCAGAAAAGTACACATTGAGGACGCGCAGTGGTGCGAGCGATATATTGCGTTGAGTGTTTCGGGTGTGGCCTTGGGCGATAGTGAAGCATTTGTAAAGAACCGTTTGCGTGCGATTGGCATTGAGCCGAGGAACAATGTGGTGGATGCTACGAATTACTTTTTGCATCAGACCGGACAGCCGAGTCATGCGTTTGACGCGGACAAGGTGAAGGGCGATATTACGGTGCGATTGGCCAGGGCGGGGGAGACGTTGGTGTTGTTGGATGGCAAGTCGATTGAATTGCACGCGGAGGATGTGGTGATTGCCGACGAACGCGGTGCGATTGCGTTGGCTGGGGTGATGGGCGGCAAGGACACGGCGGTTACGGCCGATACTACGTCGGTTTTGTTGGAGGTCGCGCATTTTCATCCTACGGCGGTGCGGAAGGCGGCGAAGCGACACAATTTGCATACGGATGCGGGCTTCAGGTTTGAGCGCGGGGTGGATAAGGAGAATATGGCATCGGTGGCGATGCAGCTTGCGCAGCATTTGGAGCAGTATGCGGAGGGTAGTTGGGGTGCGACAACAGCGGTGTATCCGGTGGTGTTTAAGGAGCGCGAGATTGTGCTGAAGGTGGATGCGTTGACGGCTTTTGCGGGCTTGGAGATTCCGGCTGCGGAGGTTGTGGGCATTTTGGAGCGATTGGGTTTTGGCGTAGAGGGCAGTGGGGTGTTGACGGTGAAGGTACCCGGCTGGCGCAACGATGTTGAGCAGGCGGTGGATTTATACGAGGAGGTGATGCGCATTTATGGGTACGATCGCGTGCCGATGAATGGCAAGTTGCAGGCGACTTTGGGGACGTTTGAGGGGATGAAATTGCGGAAGTCGGAGAATGCGTTGCGACAGTATTTGTGTGATCAGGGGTTGTTGGAGGCGGCGACGAATTCGTTGCATCCGGCGGCATGGTATCCCGGCAAGGAGGATTTGGTGCATTTGAGCAATCCGTTGAGCAGCGATATGGATGTGATGCGTGCGTCATTGATTCCGGGTTTGTTGCAATCTGTGGCTTACAACATCAACCGCAGGGCTGAGGGCGTGAAATTGTTTGAGTTGGGCAGAATTTACCAGAAAACGGCGAAGGGCTTCAGAGAGACCCCAACGTTGACGATGGTTTTTTGGGGCAGTGTGGCAGCGGAGAGCTGGGAAGATAAGCCCCGGGAGATTGGATATTACGACATCAAACGGTTGTTGCAGGGGATGTTGGTGCGATTGGGCAGCAAGGTTTCTGTGGACACGTTGGAGATTGTGCAGGCGCCGAAGGCCTGGTTGAAGGCGGCGGATATTTCGAGCACGGTGTGGTGTGTGGAGATTGCTTGGCGCAAGTTGTTGGGCAACAAGGGCGAGGGTTTGTCGGTGAAGTCGGCCCCCAAGTTCCCGGGCATGCGCAGGGATTTGAGTTTGGTGGTGGAAAAATCTCTTGATTTTGCTTCTTTGAAGGATGTTGTGAAAGGTGTCAAACTACCATTGTTGCAAGACGTAAGGGTGTTTGATGTTTTTGAAGGCAAGCCATTGGATGTAAACAAAAAAGCGGTCGCATTGAGTTTTCATTTTTTGAATACAGAGGCAACACTAACCGACGTTGAGGTTGATGCATGTATGCTAAAACTGATGAAAGCTTTCGAAACCGCCGGCGCCAACATTCGTAAATAACCTATTTTCGCAGTATGGAGTTGACCAGTGTAATTTACGAGAAGCGCGGCAGTGTGGCGCACATCACCTTAAACCGTCCGGATGTATTCAATGCGTTCGATGAAACCCAAAGTTATGATTTGCAAGCGGCCTTGAAGGAAGCGAACAAGGATGCCGAGGTGAGGGTGTTGGTGCTATCGGGAGCGGGCAAGGCGTTTTGCAGTGGTCAGGATTTGAAGGCGATCGCGGGATCTAAGAACCGTTCATTGAGCGAGTCGTTGTACAAGCGTTACAACCCAATCATTAAGGCGATGCGCGAGATGCCTAAGCCCATCATTGGCAGGATCAACGGCGTGGCTGCAGGTGCGGGAGCATCGTTGGCGTTGGCCTGCGATTTCATTGTGGCAGCTGAAAATGCATCGTTCATAGAGGTTTTTGTGAATGTGGGTTTGGTGCCCGATTCGGGTTCATCGTACTTTTTACCCAAGGCGATTTCGCCTGCCAGAGCGTTTGAGATGGCCACGATGGCGCCAAAGATTTCTGCGGCCCAGGCCTTGGAATGGGGCTTGGTGAACAGGGTGGTTTCGTTGGAGGGGTTGGACGAGGAAGTGGCGAAGGTAGCTGACTATTACGCGCAGGCACCCACCATGGCGATTGGCATGATCAAGAAGATGTTGAACAAGGCCGGACATTCGGATTTGCAAACCATGTTGCAGTATGAGGCCTACTGTCAGGAGATTGCCGGCAGGAGCGAAGATTACCGCGAGGGTGTAACGGCGTTCAACGAAAAACGCAAGCCCGTTTTCAAGGGCAAGTAAGGGTTTTTTCCCATACGAAATCCGTCAAAGTAGTGTCACTAGATGGGAATGCCCATCATTTTGCAGTATTTTGCGGTTCTATGGTGTTTTTTCCAATGGGAAATGTTCGTTTGAAGGTGATTGGCTTGTTCATGGGTGCCGCTATGTTGGTGGGTACCGCACAGGCGCAAGGTGTTGTGAATCCGCATGCCGATGAGCCCTGTGGCTATGCCACGGTGTTGCAGCAGTTGGAGCAGCAGTATCCGGGCTTTAAGGCATCGTACGATCAGCAGACCCAGCGTGCGTTGCAGTTGGATGCCCAGAAGTTGGCGACGCAAACGCTATCGAACCGAAAAAAGAAGATCAGCGATACCCTGTATTACTACGACACGGTGTACACCATTCCGGTGGTATTTCACGTGATTTATAATGTGGCGAATGAGAATTTGCACGATTCGTTGATCATTTCGCAGTTGGCAGTGTTGAACCGCGATTTCAACCGGTTGAATTCTGATTCGGTAAAAACCCGAAACATTTTCAAATCCCGCGCTGGCACGGCACGCATTCAGTTTGAGTTTGCAAAGGTGGACCCTAACGGGGTGGCTACCACGGGGATTGTGCGGAAGTCGACCACCAAAACAACTTTTGGTTCAGCGGGCGGTGGGATACAGGATTTGATGAAGGCAACGGCTACGGGCGGTGATGATCCTTGGGATCCAGCCAAGTATTTGAATATTTGGGTATGTGATTTGAGCGTGAACAACCAAGATGCGTTGTTGGGGTATGCGTATCCGCCGTACGGACATCCATCGTGGACGAGCGGTTCATGGGTTGCGGACAGCAAGCAGGGCGTGGTGTTGCATTACAAGGTGGTGGGCCGAAACAACCCAAGGGCTACCGGGGCGATTGCCTCGTCGAACATGGGACGTTGTGCGGTGCATGAGGTAGGACATTTTTTTGGTTTGCGCCACATTTGGGCCGATGACCAATATTCAGCGAACAAGTGTTTGGTGGATGATTACATTGACGACACCCCGTTACAGGGCATCGGTGCTGGGTTTACGTGTAATTTGGGCGGGAATACTTGCATTGAGTCGAAGAACGATTTGCCGGATATGTTCGAGAATTACATGGACTATTCCACAGAGGCGTGTCAGAATTTGTTTACGAAGCGACAGGTGCAGATGATGCGCACGTCGATCACCGACTTCCGTACGGAGTTGCCGATCAAGCGCGAGATTATCACTAGGATGCGTGTGTTTGATACTGTGGTGTACGACGAGGTGTTGATTTATCCGGTGGATACGGAGACGGATGTAGTGGTAGAGGTGAGGAACGAGGAATTGTTGGAGATGGTGGATGTGCAGTTTTTTGATTTGCTAGGTCGGGAGTTAACGGAGTTGGTGGCATTGAAGCAAAACGAAACGCGGTTCGATACCCAAACTTGGGCATCGGGCTATTACGTGGCGGTGCTAAAACGCAGCTCTGATGGCAAAGTGATTCGGAAGCAGAAGTTGTTTGTGGACTGATTTACAATTCTTTTCTCAGCCTAGCTACTGGGATACCAAGCTGTTCGCGGTATTTGGCCACGGTTCTGCGGGCGATGTTGTACCCTTTTTCCTTGAGTAAATCCATCAGGGCCTCGTCGGTAAGGGGTTTAACCTTGTCCTCCTGACCAATGGCATCACTCAGAATCTTCTTGATTTCGCGGTTGCTGACTTCCTCGCCCTCTTCGTTGGTGAGTCCTTCAGAGAAGAAAAACTTCAACGGAAAAATGCCAAAGTCGGTTTCCACGTATTTGCTGTTCGCCACCCGTGAAATGGTAGAAATATCGAGTTCCACCTGCTGGGCGATGTCTTTGAGGATCATGGGCCTGAGCTTGGTTTCGTCGCCCCCCTCTAGGAAGAAGTCGCGCTGACGTTGCACAATCGCCTGCATGGTCTTCATGAGGGTGTTTTGTCGCTGTTTTACGCTATCAATAAACCATTTGGCGCCATCCACTTTCTGTTTGATGTATTGCACGGCATCGCGGAGTTGTTTTTCCTTGTGGGCGCTGGACTCATAGGCCTTGAGGGTTTCCACGTAGGAGGCGCTGAGGCGCAATTCGGGGGCGTTTCTGCCATTGAGGCGCACCTGCAACACCCCATCGTCGTTGCTGACCGAAAAATCAGGGACGATATACTGGGTTTTGACGCTCACACTGCCGGTTTCTCCGGGTTTGGGATTGAGTTTGAGGATCTCGTTCATGGCGGCTTTGAGCTGCTCGTCGTTGATCTTCAGACTCTTTTTGATTTTGTCGTAATGTTTTTTGGTAAAGGCCTCGAATTGCTGGGAGAGCAATTTCTCTGCCAGGTCAATGGCGGGGTTATCGCCATAGTCTTTCTTGTATAGTTGCAGCAACAGGCATTCCTGCAGGTCGCGGGCGGCTATCCCCGGCGGGTCGAAATTCTGAATTTTGATTAACAGACGCTCCAATTTGGCCTCGGTGGTGATGATGTTTTCATTGAAGGCGAGGTCATTCACGATGCTGCGGAGTTCGCGACGTAAATAGCCATCATCTTCGATGCTGCCGATGAGGTGGTAAACGAGTTCAAGCTCTTGGTCCTCGAAAATGGCCCTTGCTTGCTCGTAGAGGTATTCGTGGAAGGTGCTTTGCGCTGCCATGGGCATGTCGCGCTGCTCCTCGTTGTTGTAGTCTTCACCCATGCGAAAACTGCCATAATCATCGTCTCCGCCGGCGCGCAGAAGTTCGTCTACGTTGATGTCTTGGCTGTATTCGTCGAAGTCGCTGTTGACGTTCAGGTCTTCTGCGTCGTAATTGTCCTTGGATTCGTCGGATTTTTCCTTCTGCAATTCGTTGTTGCGCTCGTCGCCACCGCGGTAATCGATGCCTTCATCCACGCCTTCCAGGTTTTCTAGGGCGGGATTGTCGAGCAGCTCTTGACTCACCTTTTCCTCAAAGTCCTGGGTATTGAGCTGCAGCAGCTTGATGAACTGAATCTGTTGGGGACTCAGCTTTTGCAGAAACTTTTGCGATAACTCTTGTTTGAGGGCCATAACACAAATATAGGTAAGGGCGCCCTAATATCAAATATCGTGCCAAAAATTTTAAACCCTTTTCTTATCTTTGTGCAAGCAATTTTTTAGCGAACCTAACAAAACAAGCGTTTTAACATGAGCACACCAGATTTTAAATCACCATCAACGGTTATCCAGGACTTGAAAGGCCATATTGGCGAAGCGGTTATTTTGCGTGGTTGGGTGGCCAATAAGCGCGAAGGCAAGGGCATTGTATTCGTCATTTTGCGTGATGGTACCGGTTTTTGTCAGTGCGTTGTGACCGCTGAAACCGCCAGCGCAGATTTCTTGGCTGCCGCACAGTCGGTGAGTTTGGAAACCAGCGTGGTGTTGAAGGGTTTGGTGCTGTCTGATGAGAAGCAGGTGGGTGGCGTAGAGTTACAGGTGACTTCGGTTGAGGTGGTGGGTGTGTCGGAGAATTACCCTATCGCAAAGAAGGAGCATGGCATTGAGTTTTTGATGGACCAGCGTCATTTGTGGTTGCGCAGTACCCGTCAGTGGGCCATCATGCGCATCAGAAACACCATCATTTATGCGATACACGAATATTTTCAGGGACAGGGTTTTGTGCAGATGGACGCTCCGATTTTTACGGGCAATGCTTGTGAGGGTACCAGTACTTTGTTTGAAACCGATTTTTATGGAGAGCCCGCATTTTTGAGTCAAAGCGGACAGTTATACGGTGAGGCGATGGCGATGGCGATGGGACGGATATACACGTTTGGTCCTACGTTTCGTGCGGAGAAGTCGAAGACGCGCCGACATTTATCAGAGTTTTGGATGATTGAGCCGGAGATGGCGTTCTATGATATTTTCCAGAATATGGATTGCATTGAGGGCTTTTTGCAGCATGTGGTGGGTAGGGTATTGGAGAAGTGCGAGCAGGAGTTGGAGACCATTGGTAGAGACACGGCGGTGTTGAAGAGCAGTTTGGGTACATTCCCTAGAATGACCTACGATCAGGCGGTGCGGATCATCAAGGGCGAGGAGGATGTGAATGGCGTAAACAGCATCAAGAGTTTGGAGGAGGAGTTGTTGAGATGTCAGGAGTTATTGGCATCGTTGGATGCGGAGATTGCGGATCGTGAGGCGAAGGTGGCTACACCGGGGTTGAAGAAGGGGGAGATCAATTTCCATCAGACGAAGATTACGCAGTTGAAACAGGATAAGTCGGACGTGGAAGAGGATTTGCGCAACATCCCACAGTGGATTGCGAGTGCGAAGAATTTCCAATACGGGGATGATTTTGGGGGATCGGATGAGACGGTGTTGACGAGGTTGTTCGACCGTCCCGTGATGGTCTACGACTGGCCTCATGAGGTGAAGGCGTTTTATTTGAAGCGCAATCCAGACGACGCTCGTTTTGCGCGGGGTGTGGATGTGTTGGCACCGGAGGGCTATGGCGAGATTGTGGGCGGTGGCGAGCGTGAGACGGATGTGAACTTGTTGACCTCGAAGATTGAGGAGCATCAGTTGCCGATGGAGGCGTTTGAGTGGTACTTGGATTTACGCAGGTATGGCTCAGTACCCCATGCGGGATTCGGGTTGGGTTTGGAGCGTTTGGTGACTTGGGTTTGCAAGTTGAAGCACGTTCGCGAGAGCATACCTTTCCCAAGGATGTACGGCAGGTTAACGCCGTAAATTTCGAGTAAATCATTAATATTGTTCAAGTAAGAGATATGTGCCTTGGTGATGCGAAAATAATTTTTGCGTTTTCCACACTTTGTTAACATTTAAACAAACTTGTTGGTATATTTGTGCCCCTTATGAGCACATCTACACGACAATTGATCTTACAACGTTGCTTTGAAGCGATTCAGGCCAAGGGTTTTGAAACCTTGCGTACGGATAAAGAAATTGCCCGTTTAAAAATCACCAAAGGCGCATTTTACCACTATTTCCCTAACAAGGCGGAATTGGGTTATGCGGTTGTGGATGAGGTGATGTTGCCATATTATGAGCAGAAATGGGCGAGTTTGGCCAACATTGAAAGCGGTGTGGCAGAAGCTTTGATGTCGGTTTTGGAACAAGAGAAAAACAAAGCCACAGAAACCAGCATTAAACGTGGGGATGTGTTGACCAACATGATTTTAGAATTGAGTCATTGTGACGAATTGTTTCGACAGAAATTGGAAGCCGTGAACGAGGTTCAGGTGAAGATTATTCAAAAAGCCATTATGGCTGGTCGAATTGCTGGAGAGTTGAAGAACCAAACGGATGCGCGCTCTATTGCCTTGTATATCGTAGGACAGCTCATGGGATGTTATACCATTTCCAAGGTGCGTGCTTCAAAGGAGACCTTTGTAAGTATGGTAGGAACCATGCAGAAGCAGTTGAAGGATGTGTTGGTGGTAGACGCTGAGCCAGGTAAAATGGCGGATAGCGCGATGACTTCTGCGCCGTCTTCTTCTGTAGACAGGGTGGCCGTGGTAAATCCATTTGCGGCGAACGACGACAAAACGGAGGAGAAAACAAGCAGAGGCGGTTGGTTTTCACGCAACCGTTAATAACCAAGGATTCAAGGATGCTGAGGGTGTTGTTAGTTGCTCCCCGCAGTAAAATCCAAGAAACAAATAGCTCAAACAAAAAGGGCTTCCGCGAGGAAGCCCTTTTTTATTATCAATGCTAATCGAAATTATTTCACAATCGTCATTTCGTCAATCAGGTGCTTGGCGCCGCCCAATTTTTCAACGATGAACAAAGTGTAGCGAACATCCAAACTGATGGTGCGCTGAACCTTTGGCAAGAACGCGAAATCAGAGCTGATCGCTTCCCAGTTGCCGTCGAACGCAGTACCAATCAATTCGCCTTTGGCGTTCATAACCGGACTTCCGCTGTTACCACCGGTGATGTCGTTGTCGCTCAAGAAACACGTATGCAACTCACCATCCTTATCGGCATACTGACCGTAGTCTTTCGCGCGAATCAATGCCAACAAAGGTTGTGGCGCATCGAATTCAAAATCCGCCGCTTTGTATTTTTCCAAAATGCCTTTGGCAGTGGTGTAGTACGCATAGCTAACAGCATCGCGTGCATCGTAGGCCTTCACGGTACCGTAAGTCAAACGCATGGTGCCGTTTGCATCTGGGGCCATGGCCTGTCCGCTAGGCAACATCTCCAACTGGGCCGATAAGAACAATCTGTTGGCGCGATCCAATTTGCTGTTGATGCCATCGTATACGGGTTTCAAATCCACACGCAACTTGTTGTAATACCCTTGGGTGATTTTGTACAACAAATCGGCTTCCAATTTGCTGGCAGAAGGTTTTGCCAAGAACTTGGCCATGCGGGCTTTGTCGGTGAACAACGACTTCGCAAAAATGGCTTCAGCCAAGGCAGTGTAATTGCGCTTGTACTTGGTAACCAAGGCAGTTAAATCGGCCGGTAACATCGCAGGATCCAAATCTTCGTACAGGTGTTTCAACACTACGGCCAACACCTGCTTTTCGATGCTGGGGTAGAACTCTTTGTACATTTCATCGATGCCACGCAACATCGCGCGAGAACGGGTGGTGTCTTTCGGGTTGGCTTTCAAGGCATCGGCGAGTCCTTTGAACGACATCGCAAACGACATGGGCTGGCTGTTGCTGATACCGTCTTGCAAGTACACGGGGTACAAACCATAGGTATACAATTCGCGGTAGGCCTCATCGTATAGAGAGGTTACATCGCCGTAAACATCGGTCTTTTTGTTTTCACGCACCCAGCGCTCGAAGGCCAATTCGGCGTTCTTGCGGGTTTCGTAAAGTCCGTCGGGCTTGGCCAAATCGTGGGCTTCGCCGTTGAATTTGTTCCAGTAGTTACCGATGCTCGCAAGGCGGTCGGCGTACATCAAACGAACAGATTCATCCTGTTTCATGTAGTTTTCGTACACGTCCATGATATCGCGACGCAATTGTACGCGCATGGGACGCTCTTTGCTGGCCAGGTACTTGATGCCTTCGCTATAGGTGTAGCGGGTGGTACGACCTGGGTAGCCCATGATCATGGCGTAATCGCCCTCTTTCATGCCACCGATGTTGATGGGGAGGTGGTGGGCAGGGTTGAAAGGTTTGTTGGCGGGGTTGAAATCAGCGGGTTTGTTGCTGCCGTTGGCATAGATACGGAACATGCTGAAATCGCAGGTATGACGGGGCCAACGCCAGTTGTCGGTCTCACCACCAAATTTACCCACGCTTTCTGGGGGGGTACCTACCAGGCGGATGTCGCGGTATACTTCGTAGAACATCGCCAAGAACTGGTTTCCGTTGTAGAAAGAAGAAATCTCCACGACGTAGTTGTTGCGTTCTTCACCCAAAGCAGCGATCACGGCTTCTTTGGTTTTGGCAATTTGGGCTGCTACGGCTTTGGCGCGGGTGGCTTCATCTTGGTTGATGGCGATACCGGCAAGCACTTGGCTGGTAACGTCTTCAATTTTGCGCAACAATCCGATATTGAAGCTGGCAGGACGCTCAGCTGCTTGGTTGGCTGCCCAGAAACCATTTTTGAGGATGTTGTCTTGGTTGGTCGACAATTCTTGGATGGCACCGTAGCCACAGTGGTGGTTGGTGAGGAAAAGTCCTTGCTTGGAGATCACTTCTCCGGTGCAAAACATACGTCCTTCTTTGGTCATCAAGCGCACGATGGCGTCTTTCACAGAGGCCTGGTTGATGGAGTAGATGTCTTCGGCAGACAATTTCAAACCGCGGGCTTGCATGGGATCTTGGATCTTTTGCAGCAGGGTGAGCGGCCACATGCCTTCATCGGCCCTCAGCTGGAACAATGCTGAGAAGGCCAAGGCCAAACTTAATATGCGTTTTTTCATAAGATTATTATCGCAAATTAACTCTTTTTTGGCCATAACTTTTTCCCCTTTTATCCATCAAAAAGCGGGAAATTTGGCGAGATGGCATTGGTGACGTTTACCGAATTGGGGTTCTACTGTGCGCAGGCCGATTTGTACATCGATCCGCTGCGGAAGGTGAACAAGGCCTTGGTGACGCATGCCCACAGCGACCATGCCCGTCCGGGGATGCAGCATTATTTATGTCACACCGATTCCGAAAACATTTTGCGGTTGCGGTTAGGACAGCGTATTTCGGTGCAGACCTTGGCTTATAGCGAAACCATCTCGATGAATGGGGTGGAGGTAACGTTGTTTCCGGCGGGACATGTACCTGGAAGTGCGCAGGTGCGGCTGAGTTACCGCGGCGAGGTGTGGGTCATCAGCGGGGATTACAAGACAGTGGGCGATGGGTTAACACCGGCATTTGAGTCGGTCCGATGCCACCATTTCGTCACCGAGAGCACCTTTGCCTTGCCCATTTTTCAGTGGCGGGAGCAGCAGTCGGTCTATGATGAGATCAACGCTTGGTGGCGGGAGAACGCGGCGGCGGGCTTGCCTTCGGTATTGTTGGGGTATTCGTTGGGCAAGGCGCAGCGGATATTGCATCATTTGGATCGCTCGGTGGGTGCGGTGGTTTGTCACGGTGCCATTGCGGCTGCCAACCTGGCTTTGGCGCAAAGCGGCTTTGATTTTGGTCCTTGGGAGGATGGCACGGCGGGGTTATCGGCCTTGCAGGACCGGGGGGTATCGCTCGGCGGCAGTTTGGTGGTTTGTCCGCCCAACGCCCTTCGATCGTCGTGGAGTGCCCCTTTGGGCGATTACCAGTTGGCGAATTGCAGCGGGTGGATGGCGGTGAGCAAGATGGGACAGTGGGGTGGTGTTGATCGGGGGTTTGTGATGAGTGATCATGCCGATTGGCCGCAGTTGTTGGAGGCGGTGCAGGCCTCGGGCGCGGAGCATGTGCATGTGACGCATGGGTTCAGCGAGGTGTTGGCGCGTTACTTGCGCGAGTCGATGGGTTTGGATGCCGATGTGGTGGAGCAGGCATTATTTGAAAGGAGTGATGCATGAATTTTGAGGGATTGATATTACCGGAAAAGTTATCGCTACCGAAGTTGAAGTCGTGGATCATGGCTTGGACGGGGCTATCGCCTTGGTTGTTGGCGGAGTGTCAGAAATTTGCGGGGTCGCTGAACGAGGCGTTGGCTTTGAGTTTGGGTGTGCCTGTGGGCGATGCGATGAGCGAAGGGGAGTTGGCGGCGGGTTTTGCGGCTTGGCCGGGGTTATCGCCCAGCGAGCGGGAGCAATGGATATTGCGGGTTTTACTGTCGATGGAGGTGGGTGACCGCAGGGATTTTATGCGGTTTTTAAGCGGCAGAGCGGCTGGTGTTGGGGGTGAGGCAGGTGAGTCTGGCTTGGCGGTAGAGATGATCTCGCTGCGGGTATGTGCGGTGTTATTGTACGTAAAACCGATGGGAAGGGTGAGGGTGGAATACGAGTGTACGTTTGGTTTATTGGTGGGGGGCCAGGATTTTGTGGGGTGTTTTCGGGCGATGATGACCGAGGGACCGGCGATGGATTGGATTGGGGAAAATTTGGGCGAGCGGGTAGGACCGATCAGGGGGGTAAGGGTATCGGAGTTGTTCGAGTTAGACTGCGAGGGGGTACAGGAAAGCAGGCGGCACAAGGCCGGTTTCAAGGCCGAGCGGGTAAGTGTGGTGGGGTGGTTACGCGACCAATCGGGGATGTTTGGTGCGGTGACCCAGCTGGATGCGGTTAGAGGTTCTCTCCCCAGGCCGCAGGGTTCTGGGCAAAGCGGTTAACGGTTTCCAGCTCTGAGGGTTGGATAAAACCGTGTTCGGCGGCCACAGCGGTGAGGGTAGGGAGGTTGGTGAGGGTATGCACGGGGATACCGGCTTCCACAAATTTTTCCATGGCATTGGCAAACCCATAGGTGAACAGGGCTACAACGCCCACGACGGTTGCGCCGGCGTTTTGGACACCTTCTACGGCTTGGAAGCTACTTTTTCCGGTAGAGATGAGGTCTTCCACGAGCACAATTTTATCGCCTGGAAGCATTTCGCCTTCCACTTGGTTCTTGAGTCCGTGTTTTTTGGGCTCAGGTCGCACGTAGCAATAGGGCATGTTGATTTTATCGGCAGCCAAGGCCCCGTGGGCGATGCCTGCGGTGGCGATGCCTGCGATGCGGTTGGCTTCGGGGAACTGGGTTTGGATGAGGGCGGCCAATTCTTCGGCCACGAAAGTGCGCACTTCGGGGTAGGAAAGCACCATGCGGTTATCGCAATAGATGGGTGATTTGATCCCTGAAGTCCAAGTGAATGGTTGTGAAGGACTTAGTTTTACTGCCTTTATTTCTAGGAGAAATTTTGCTAATTTTGCGGCTGGATTGGACATGGAAGTGCAAAGTTATAAAATCTATTTCAACGACGGTGCTTTGGTGATCGCGGATTCTCCAGAAGCTTTGCGTGGGTTGAGTAATATGTATTTTATTGGGGACGATGAATTGCAGAAGAGTTTCAAGATTTTGTTGTCGTCGCAGAACAACGGTAAACCCTTGCATTTCGGGCTAATCTGTCCGGACCCCCAGGCCACGATTCGGGAGTTCATGGAGGACTTTACGGTGATTCAGGCGGCTGGCGGGTTGGTGTTCAACAAGGAGAATCAGTTGTTGACGATCAAGCGCAATGGGTTGTGGGATTTGCCGAAGGGGAAGATAGAGCGACATGAGGACCAGATGGCGGCGGCGTTGCGCGAGGTGATGGAGGAAACGGGCATCAACATGATCAACATCAGCGACAAGGTTGGCGAGACCTACCATGTGTACTACGAGGATGAGATTTTGTTGTTAAAGGAAACGCATTGGTATTTGATGAACAGCACGGGCAAGGGCACGTTGAAGCCGCAGCTCGAGGAGGGTATTTCGGAGGTGAAGTTTGCTGATTTGTCATGGTTCAACGAACCTGAATTCAATTCATATCAGAGTGTGCACGACGTGATTAGGCGTTGCGTGGCACAATTCAAAACCGTTTAGTGAATGGGATTCACGCCATCGGGTAGGTAGCGATGGTAATCGGCCTTGTGAATGATGAGGTCGCGGATCAGTGTGCTGCTGATGTAGCTCAGGGCTGGATCACACATGATGAAGACGGTTTCAATTTCGTTCCAAAGGGCTTTGTTCAGCTGGGCGATGTGTGATTCGTAGTCAAAGTCGGTACCGTTCCGCAATCCACGCAGCAGGAATTTCGCACCCATTTTTTTGCAAAAATCCACGGTGAGTCCTTCGTAGGATTCTATTCGTACTTTGGGGTTGTTGGCAAACGCGGTATGGATCCATTGCTTGCGCAGTTCGAGGTCGAACAGGGTGGTTTTCTTGGTATTGACACCCACGGCGATGATGACTTCATCGAACAGCTCACTGGCGCGATTGACGATGTCTACATGTCCGATGGTAATGGGATCAAACGTCCCTGGGAAAACGGCGATCTTGCTCATGGTTTGGCGAAGATAGTCATTGTGGTACTTCCGTATTCTTTTTTCAGCAATTCTTGCTCGGCGAACACGAGTTGGGGTTTGTGTTCGATGATGATCCAGCCGTTGGGGGCGAGCAGGGGAAACAGCAATTGGGGGAGTCCTTGTATGTTGGGCATGCCGTAGGGCGGATCGGCGAAGATGATGTCAAAGGGGGGGATATCGCCGGTGGCGGGCAGTTTGTTTTTCAGCAGGGTTGACAGCGGTGTGAGGGCGTTGCCGGTGGCGATGTGCCATTGGGGCAGGTTCCAGTCTTTGGCGATGCCTTTTTGGTGGGCGATGTTTTTTTTGTCGAGGTCGATGCTAAACACGCTTTGTGCTTCGCGGGTAAGGAATTCCAGGGCGATGATGCCGGAGCCGGAGAAGAGGTCGAGCACGTGGGTATCAGCGATGCCTTTTTGGTGTTCGAGGGAGTTGAACAGCGATTCACGCACACGGTCTGTGGACGGTCGCACGTGGTTGGCGAAGTGGGTGGGTATGATTCTCCCTTTTAGATGTCCGCCGGTGACACGCATGAGGCCAATTTGATCAGTGGGGAAACGATGTGTTGCAGGGGTGCGGGGGTGGTGGCGATCCAGGGTAGTTGGGGCGCGGTGACCTCGGCATGGGGGATAAATTTTTGGAACAGCTGGGCGGTAGAGGCATGCTGGGTGGCATCGCATAGAACAAACAGGCCAAATTGATGGGGGTTGAGTTTGTTTTCGTGGAAGGGCAGCAGGGCGTAGTACAGGTGTTCTTGGGTATTGGAGCTGGGGTAGCGGTTGGCGAAGATGAGTTCACCGTTGCGGAAGGCGAAGACGATGGCGGTTTGTTCGTGGAACCAGAGCACGCTCACGCATTCTTTGTGGTTGGCGTAGGTATTGGCGATGGGGAACAATCCTTCTGCCAGGTGGTGCTGGGCACTATCGGTTGGCAGGGGTTGGGGGTTCATCGATGGCTGAAAGGCCAGGGTGATGTGGGCGTTGAGTTTTCGCTTTAGGCAGGACTCGAATCCTGGAATGGGCGCTTCTGCGAAGGCCTGGGGGATGAGTTGCAGGTTGCCGTGGAGATCAACCCAGGTCACGTTGGTTTGGAGTTGTGCTGGGTGTTTGGTGATCTCATAGCTCAGGGGCTGCTGTTGGGCGTTGAGCGAGAGGTAATGCACCACATCGTTGTGATACACGCCCAGGATTTGGTTCACGGAGCCGGTGTGTTGGGTTTGGTGTTTCCAGAGCGTATTCACGTCGACAAAGTTAATTGAATTTGCGGATGGGTGGGGTTAGAAATCGGTGCCAACGCTGAGGCGCCAGCGGAACTGCAGGTAATTATCGTTTTGCTGCACGGCGTTGACCCAAAGGGGGAAGTCGACCCGCAAGTTGATGGGTTTGGCGGCTTTGAGGGCTTTGTTTTTGGTGAGGGCGCCGAAATTGCGTAGGTTGACACTGGCACCGAATCCGGCATCGCCCAGTAAACGGGAATAAACGGTGGTGGTCACCAATTGTTGCTGTTCGTTGCGACTGCTGAGGGGCTGTCCAATCATACCCGCATCGCCAAACAGGTAGGGGTTGATGCCGAGGAGTTTGATTTTGGGGATCCAGCGGAAGTAGGGGGTGAGGTCGAGGGCGACATTGATGCCGATGCCTTGGTTGCCGCGGAAGAAGGCCAGGGTGGTGTCGTTGCCGTTGGCTTGTTTCACGGTTTTTGGCGCGCTATAGCCACTGAAACCACGGAGGTTGAGGCCGCCATTCACCTGTAGGACATGGGTTTGAGGGCCACTGTTGAGGTCGTACATCCCATAATCGCGGTACAGGGGTTGTTGTTGGAAGGCGTCTTCGGGGTTGGCGCCGACGAGGTAGAGGACAGATTCTGGGGTGGGGTTGCTGCCGCCGCCGTAGTAGGCGAGGGTGCGGAATCTGAGGGCGGTTTTGCCCAGGGGTTGAAAGTGTTTCCATTCCAGTTGCACGAAGCCGTACTGCGATTGGCTCCAGGGCGATGGCATGCGGATATCGCATCGCACAGAACCGGTTTTGCCCCATCCGGCGTAGCCTTGTTGCACGAAGAGGTTGAGGTGGGTTTGGCGGATGTTACTCCAGGGGTTGGTGGTGGGCAGGAAGCCATCGAGGAGGGGTTGTTCCGGGGCGATGGGTGTTTGGTGTAGGCGCAGCATCGATTTGCCATAAAGGCCGTAATCGGTACGTCCTACGCGGTTGAACCAGCCCATTTCGTGGGTATTGATTTCGTTATACAGGAAGGATTGGTAGTAGTAGGTGCCACCCCCGCGGGTTTGGTGTTTGAATTCGGCTTGGTATTGGAGTTTTTGGGTGGGGGTGTAGCGTTCTTGCCAGCCCGGGGCGTACCAGAGACCGAGGTTGAACTGCTTTTTCCGTCCGGCGTACTGTCCGCTCGCTACCGCTCCCAGCAGCACGCCGGAGGCCACGTTATAGCGCACGGCGGGACGTACGAGTCCTTGATACACACCGAGGTAGTTGGTGTTGGCGCCATTGCCAAGGTCGAGCTGCCACTCGCTCCGCTTTTTCCATATGTTGTTGACGCGGTTGATATCAGCCAGTCGGCCACTGCGGTCGAGCCATACCTGTTTGACTTTGCCTTGCACCGGCATTTCGATGTCGAAAGTATAGGTAGGACGCAGTTTGTCCCACCCAATCCAGGGTTTTAGGTTGTATCGGCCGGGTTTTTGGTATTGGGTAACGGGCACGGTGATGGAGTAGAACACGTCGGTGGGTTGTACGGCGGTGTTGCTGGATCCGGTGCTGTTTGCTGTGGTGGGTTGAATGAGGAAGTCGAGGTCGACCGGCATCACCATTTTACCGCGGCGTTCAAGGGTTACGCGGTAGTAGTTGCCGGGTCTGAGCGGGGTGATGCGTTTGATGCTATAATCGGCTGCTTTGTTGGTCTGAAACCACTGATCGAAGAAGGCATTAAGGTCGGTCTGTGCACTTTGGATGATCGAATTTCTAAAGTCTTCGATGTAGGGGTGACAGAATTTCCATTGTTCCACGTAGTTTTTCATGGCTTGCAGGAAGACCGAATCGCCCAGGTAGTATTGGAGGTTGTAGAGCATCGACGCGGTTTTGTAGTAGACGTGTTTGTAGCCGCCCCCATGTCCGGTCGCCGAATGAAAATCGTTGGAGTGGGTTTCGAGGATTTCATCGGTGCCGTCGATGGCATCTTCCATATAGCCGGCGAAGGCGCGTTTGAGTTCGGGTTGGGATTCGCGGGTGAGTTTGCGCATGCACCAGGCGGTGAGGAATTGGGTGAATCCTTCATCGAGCGCGGCGCGATAGGTTTCGTTGGAGCCGACCATGCCGAAGAACCAATTGTGTCCGACTTCATGGGCGATCAAGCTTTGGTGGCTGGGGTAGTATCCGCCATCGAGGGTGATCATGGGGTATTCCATGCCATCGGCGGCGTCGGCGCAGACAATTTTGGGGTAGTTATACATACCAAAATCGCGGCTATAGGTGGCGATGACTTTGGCGGTGAAGGCGGCTGTTTGTTGCCATCCGGCGGCGTTGTTTTCTTGGGCGATGGCTACGCATTGCACGCCGTTCCAGGTGGTTTCTCCGATGCGGTAGGTTGGGTCGGCGGTCCAGGCGAAATCGTGGACATTCACGGCTTGGTATCGCCAGGTTTTGAAGGTGCCATTGGCGGGGATGATGACAGAGGGTTGTGTGCCGATGGGTTTGTCTTTGAAGTTGGCGATATCGAGTTGTTTTCTCAGGGCGTTGGGCAGTACCTCGTCTTTGTTGGTGAGGGTGCCGGTGGCTTCGGGGATGTAGTGGTTGGGGAGGGTGAGGGCGATATCGAACTGGCCGAAGTCGCCATAGAATTCCTTTTCCACGTGTTGGTCGGTCTCCCAGGTAAATTTGCGGTCGTAGACGCAGATGCGGGGGTACCAATGCACGCCGTTGAAGTGTTTGTAACCGTGGTGGTCGTACACTTTCATTCTTCTGCGGATGCTACCGCGGTCGAAGTAGGTGGTAAAATCGATATGAAAGGCGATGGAATCGCCGGGTTTCAGTGGTTTGGGCAGTTTGATTTTGAGGAGGGTATTTTGGATTTCGAAGGGGGTGCTGGTGGTCTCGTATGGGGGTTCTTCCTGGATGGGTTTTTCTTCGGGGTTGATTTGGATGCGGTGGATAACGGTACCGAGTTTTTGGGCTTCGTATTTGCCGTATTTTACTTTGGTGCGGTTTTTTTTGTAGAGTTCATCGGTGAGGGAGCCGGGTTGCACGGCATTTTGGTAGAGGTGGAAATAGGCCTCGGTGAGGGTGTTGGGGGAGTTGTTGGTATAGACGAGGGTTTCTTGTCCGTTTATCAGCTCATCTTGGTCGTTCAGTATCGCATTAATCGTATAATGCACATCTTGTTGCCAGTAGCCCTCGTAGGGTTTTTTGTTTTTCCAGTAGTGTGGGTTGCTGGGTGATTGGTAGGCGTTGGATTGAGCGAGCGTGGTGGGGATGGCAATGAGCCATGACAGTGCGATGCAGAGGATGCGTGCCGTTGACATAGAACGAAGTTAGGGATAGAAAGGTAGATGTGTGGGGTAGAAAACAAAAAAGGCCACCGGATGGTGGCCTTTTTTGTTCTATGCAAGGGGTTTCTTAGTAGCTCAATTTGAAGTCTACGCGACGGTTTTTCGCTTTACCTGCAGGGGTAGCGTTGTCGGCGATAGGCATTTCTTGACCGTATCCTACGGCTGTCATGCGGGCTTCAGCAACACCACCGGCGGCTAAGTAACGCTTAACGGCAGTAGCACGCTCTTGGCTCAAGGTTTTGTTGGCTTCAGGGGTACCGTTGTTATCGGTATGTCCTTGAATTTCCACGCTAGCACCAGGGTAGGTATTCAACAAGGTAGCCAAGTCATCCAAGCTCTTGAAAGAACTTGCGGTGATCACGGCTTTGCCGTTTTCGAAGTTGATGCCTTTGGCGGCCAAGTTAATTTTGGTGATTACTTCTTTCTTGATTTCAGGGCAACCTTTGCTAGCAACTGTTCCGGCTACATCAGGACACTTATCGATGTTGTTGTAAACGCCATCGCCATCAGTATCGGGGCAACCTTCACCTGCGATTGCGCCGGCAACGTTAGGACATTTGTCTTTACGGTCTTCTACGCCATCACCATCGGTGTCGGGACATCCGCCGAAGGCAGCTGAACCGGCAACTGTAGGACAACCATCTTCTTTGTCTGACACGCCATCACCATCGGTGTCGGGGCAGCCATTGAATTTGGCGATACCGGCAGTGTTAGGACAAGCATCCACTTTGTCTTGGATACCATCACCATCAGAGTCGGGGCAACCGTTGAATTCTTTTGGACCGGCAACATCAGGACACTTATCGTCGGCGTCAAGGATTCCGTCTTTGTCGGTATCGGCAGGACAACCTACGCTATCCACGTAGCGGCGGTATTTGGGTTCGGTGTTTTTACACAAATCGTATTTGTCTGGAACACCATCTTCGTCTTTGTCTTTGACACGTTTAGCACCTGAACCAGTTCCTTCACCAATAGCCATTGTAAGGGCGAAAGAGTGCATGGCATACATATCGTTTGTGCGCCACAACTGGTGCTTGTAGATATTGTGTACTGGATCTGGGTAAGATTGAGTAGCACCATCCCAGA
This sequence comes from Flavobacteriales bacterium, assembly GCA_024643755.1. Lineage (GTDB taxonomy): Bacteria > Bacteroidota > Bacteroidia > NS11-12g > UBA955 > UBA955. The sequence continues at coordinate 36,466 of JAHEMG010000012.1, forward strand.
TATCAGACATGGTGTAGGTAGCGGTATAGCTGTAACGCAAGCCAATTCTTTCGGTGATGTAGAAGTTGATACCGAAGGCACCTTGAAGGGCAGCATTCACCTCGGTGATGGCTGGCTTCTTGGTAAGGTCGTAGTACACTTCATCTTGTACGTAGGGATCTGGTCCCCAAGTGATTTTGCTATGGGCATAAAATCCACCCACACCGGCTTGGAAGTAGGGGGCGATTTTGGCATCTTCAGAGAGGATGCTACCGTTGTTCAGTTTGAAACGGGCACCAACGGTAAGGTCGGCCAGGTTTGCACGGAACGATTGGTACATGTATTCGGGACGGAGGTTCCAACCTTCCCATTTACGTGCATATCCAACATCTCCGGTAGAGAAATTGGCTACGAGGTCGATGGCTGGGTTTAGGTAGTAACCAAAATTTACTTGAACGGCTTGGTAGTCGGGACGACGGGCAAAACCCAACGAAGAACCGAGGTCGCCCATATATTCATGGATACCGCCACCGATTTCTAGGGAGTGGGATCCGGGCGATTGGGCTTGAGCAGGCACGGCGAGTAAGGTTGCCACAGCTGCAAAAACGGTTGATTTAAAGTAGTTTTTTTGCATAGATATTCCGTTAGAATAGGGTTATAGTAGTTGACAAATATAGGAAATGAGGGGTTAAAAAAAAGTTTTTTCACAAATTTTACCCATTTTTTATCGCAACAAAGCGATGGGCTAAAATTTTTTTGTGTGGTGGTTTCAGTTATATACCATCAAGGCGTTGCCACTTCGCTGGATTTGGTAGTTGGCAAGTCTTTGTCGGGCTTCGCCCTCCAGCGGTATTCCGCCGTAGGTAAATTTGGAGCTACAGCAGGGCTGGAAACCGGTGCTGGTGGGGGTTCCGCATCGCAATTGGATGTTGATGGAATCGGCCCAAATGGTGGAGCAATCGCTCAGGGGTTGGAAGGCGCAACCGCGTTCGAAGGCATACCAAGAATCGTCGTAGTCGTGGATAACGATCACGCCTTTCACGCCCCCTTCGAAGTAGGCATGTGTACCGGGATTTGCCAGGTGCATGTAGGCGGGTAGGTTGAGGTCGATGTTGAGGTTCACCGGTCCTTTGGGAATGGGTTCTGTGCGACTGTTATTGTTGTCGCAGGCCTGCATCAGGGACAGGACACTGGCGGCGGTGATGAGGACGAGGCGGAGGAAGTATCGCATAGAGAGCCAGAATTACTCGTACTTATAGAAACCTTGTTTGGTTTTTTTGCCATGGTGGCCGGCTTCCACTTTTTGTTGTTGGATGCGGCTGGGGCGGAATTTGGCATCGTAATGAAACTGTTGGAACATGGAGCTGGTGACGCTGAAGTTGGTATCGACACCGATAAGGTCCATCAGTTTAAACGGTCCCATTTTGAATCCACTGCTTTCAAGGAGGCGGTCGATGGATTCGAGGGGGGCGGTATTTTCTTCGAGGGCTTTGAGACTCTCCACGTAATAGTGTCGGGCCACGCGATTCACGATAAACCCGGGGGCATCGGCGGCGTAGACGGTGGTTTTGCCGAGCGATTGCGACCAGTCGAACGCTTTTTGGGCGATTTCTGGTGCGGTGGCAACGCCTTTGATGACTTCAACGAGCTTCATGATGTGGGCGGGGTTGAAGAAGTGCACGCCTACTACACGTTGGGGGTGTTGGAGGGCGGCGGCGATTTGGGTGATGGGGATGCTCGAGGTATTGGTGGCGAAGATGGTATCTGGGGTGTTGATGGTTTCCAGGAAGCCAAAGAGTTCGCGTTTGATGGGCAGTTGTTCAAGTACTGCTTCGATGATGAAATCGGCGACGAGGGTATTGCGGTCGGGGGTGGTGCTGAGGAGCGACAGTGCCGTTGCGGCTTTTTCCGCGGTGGTTTTGCCTTTGCTCACGGCCACATCGAGTTGTGCTTGGATGTATGCGTAGCCTTTTTCGAGGGCTGCGGGGTGTACATCGAACAGAACGGTAGGGTATCCAGCTTGGATGCTACACAGGGCGATGCCTGATCCCATCACGCCGGCGCCAATGACTGCCACTTTCATCATAATTTCAAAGTTAGGGAAACGCTGTTGGAACTTAACGTCCTCTGAGCCAGCTTTGGGGATTTTGTTTTTCTTGTCCGTGCCAAACTTGGAACTGCAGCACGGCTTTGCCATCTTCATCGGTCATGACTTTGCCGATGTGTTGGTTCATGCGGATCACTTGTCCTTTCTCTACCAACACCACAGACAGGTGGGAGTATACGGTGAAGAAATCGCCATGGTTTACCAGAACGGCCTGACCTTGTCCGGGTATATTGAGGATGGCGCTCACGGTGCCCTCAAAGACGGCGCTGGCGAGGGATCCTTTGGGCGAGGTGATGTCTACGCCGTTGTTCACGGTGGTGATGCCTTCAAGGTCGGGGTGTTCGTGCACGCCGAAGGTTTGTGAAACAAATCCACGTTCCACGGGCCAGGGGAGGTTGCCTTTGTTTTTTGAGAAGGCGCCGCCGATGGCACGGGCTTGGGGTGAGAGCATATTTTCTTTGCCGGAGTTGCTGTTGTTGCTACCGCCGCGGGATTTGGAGGCGCTGCTGGCGGCCCGGGCTTTGCGTTTGCGTTCGGCTTCGATTTCTTTGGCGATTAACCGACTGATTTCATTGTTGAGTCGGGCTATGGCTTTTTCGTTATCGCGGATGCGATCGCGGAGTTCTTCTTCTTTGCCGGAGAGTTCTTTGACCAGGGTTTGTTTGGCTTGTTTGTCGGTTTCAAGCTCTTTGGATTCCTTTTCATTTTCGCCCATCAGCACCGATTTTTCTTGTTTTACGGATTCGAGTTGGTTGATGGTTTTTCCGAGCGATTGGGCTTGGGCCACGATGGTGCTCATTTGGTGGCGGCGGTATCCGGAGATTTTGCGCAGGTATTTCCACCGGCGCATGGCTTGCGAGATGGATTTGGAGGAGAAAACGAAGGCAATTTCACGACCGCTTTTGCGGGTTTTATAGGCCTTGATGATGGTTTTCTTGAGTTTGAGTTGTTGGGAGGCGTGTTCGCGGGTGAGACTGTCTAGGAACTTCTGTTTTTGGGAGAGTTCGTAGTTCACGGAGCGAATTTCCATGCCCAGGTTTTTGATGACCACCTGTCGCTGTTGGATGATTTGGTTCAGCGAATTCAGTTTGTCGAGCGTAACGGTTTTTTCCTTTTGGGTGCTGCTGAGCGCGCGTTTTTGTTCGGCGATCACGCGTTGCATTTTCTTGCGTTTGGCTTCGAGCTGTTTCCGTGATTGGGCTTCTCCCGCGTTGGGGAAGAGGGAGGAAATCAGCAGCAATATGAAGGCCAGGATGCGCAAGGGTTATTTCTGGGAGAGGTTTTTGCGTTTGTAGGAATCGTCGATTTTGAACGGGTACGAAGGTATTACATCGTATCGAGCGGTTGTCAACGTCAAATCGACTTGTGCAGTTTGTTGTGCAGTGGTGGAGCTTATTTTGATGCCCATCGGCAAAAAGGAGAAGGCGCCGGCTGATTCTGAGGAGACATCGAGCCATTGGTTGTGTTCGAGGATGGCTTTGTCTTTGGGTTTGTTGGGGGTGCTGATTTCGGTGAATCGTAGTTGTGAGTACCCTTCGTTTTCTTTCTTGGTTTCGGCGTTGGGCTGTGCAAATTTCGATTCAATGATCAGGGGTTGCGATATGGTGGTGTAGCACATGAGCTGATCTACGAGTTTCGCGCTGTAGTTGCTGTTGTTGAAGGGTTTGGCACTGAAGGTATCGATCAGGGGCTGTCCTACAAACAAATTTTGCAGTTGTTGCACGCCCAGAGGGATGGACAGGTATTGGCTGGCGTTGGCCACGGGAATCGCATAGTATTCTTTGTGGTAGATATCGGCGATGTGGAGGGTATCGCGGAGCATGATGCCTTTGGCGACTTGAATTTGGATGCCCATGTTGGCGCTGACGCTGAACCAAACGATGGAATCGCGTTTCATGCGCAGATTGAGGGTGGCGGGAATTTGTTGATCGCCGGTGTTTACGTTGACATCGTATCGCCCGGTGAAGTAGGTCCAATTGTTGCTTTTCGGCAGTTGGTTGTTGTTCACTTCGATGTTTTGGGGCGTATTATTTTGCGCTTGGGCGCTAATGGCTGTAAGGAGGGTGACGAGCGATAGAAAATATTTCATGGGGCGATGGGGTGCTTATTTGTTGTTGGGGTTGGATTCCAAATCTTGTGCCATTTGTTTCCAAAGGTTAAGGTATTGGACAGATTGGGCTTGTTCGGCGACGGAAATCGCGAAGGGGAGGTCAGACGGTGTGAGCCCTTCCTTCTGATACAATTCAATATAGAGGTTCAGCGCTTTGGTGGTTTGTTTTTGATGTGCGGTGATTCGTGCGTTGAGTCGGAGGTATTGCAGTTGGATAAAGGGGTCGGTTTCGAGGTCGCTGTTGGCGAGTTCGGCCTGTGCTTCTTGCCAGCGGTTGTTGTGGGCGTGTTCGAAGCCATTGACGAGGTTGTGGGCGGTGAAAACGGGCGCGATGTTTTCGAGGGAATCGGCCCAAAGGTGTGCTTCTGTGAAGCGGTTGTATTCGATGCGCAGGGCGAGGTTTTTGCGGTAGCGGTTGGGGGCAGACAGGTTAGTGGTAGTGGGGGCGTCTGGCGTTTTGGCTTTGGGGTTATTGTTGTTTGGGAGCGATTGTATTTGTTGTTGGTCTTTGGCGAGTTGTCTGAACTGTTTCACTTTTTCGGTGAGGCCGAGGTGGGTTTCCCAGGTATCGCAGAAGCGGAGGAGTTCGAGGGTTTGCGTGGGGGCGGAGGGACCTTTGAGCGTTTGCGACAGGGCGATGGCTGCGAAGTGGTGGAAGGTGAAGGAGTGGGGGTCGAGGGTACAGAGTTGCTGCAGGGTTTGTGCGGCTTTGAGGGGTTTGTTGTGGTTGTATTCGAGGGTGGCTTTGAAATAGAGTATATCGGTGTTTTTGGGTTGGATGTTCAGCGCTCTTTCTGTGTAGTGGAGGGCTTGGAGGACATCGGGTGGGTGGGTTTGAACGGTGCCTTGGGCGTTGGCGAAGGTGTATTCGCGGGCTTGGATTTGGGCGAGTCTGAACAGCACACCGGTGAGGTGGGGGGTATTTTCGGGTTGGGAGAAGCTATCGAGGATGTGTTGAAACTCGTTTTTGGCTTCGTGGAATTGCTCGGCTTGGTAGTGTGCTTCGGCGCTGAAGTAGGCGATTTTGAGTTCAGGGGATTGGGCGTGCAGGGGTTGCACGAGGGATATCGCCCAGCAAAAAAGGGGAAGAAAAAGGGAAATGGGGGATGTAGCGAGGGCGGTTAACCGATGCTGCTGAAATCGCCGAGACTGTATTCTTGGCTGGGTGCACCCGAACCTTTGACCACGATGTGGTTGCCGATGAGGGAGTCGTGGCAGTTGAAGTGGCTGAGTGAACATTGCTCTTGAACGATGCTGTTGGTGATGGTACAGTTTTCCAGGGTAGAATTGTTGCCGATGGAGGTATGCGGACCGATCACGCAGTTTTTCAAAGATACATTTTCGCCGATGAAACAGGGCTCATGGATGGTGACACTTTCATCGAAGCGGGCAGCGGCTCCAGCGAATTGGGGGGCTTTGTTGGCCAGGACGCGTTGGTTGGTGAAGACGGTGGCGGCGTAATTTCCGCAATCGAGCCATTCGTCTACGGCGCCAGGGACAAACTGCATGCCTTTGGATTTCATGTTTTCCATGGCATTGGTGAGTTGGTATTCGCCTTTTTCGCGGATGTTGTTGTCGATCAGATACTGAATCTCCGCTTCCAACGTTTCACCGCTTTTGAAGTAGTAGATGCCGATGATGGCTAGGTCTGACACAAACTCGGTGGGTTTTTCTATGAAGTCGGTGATGATGTTGTCTTGGTTGTATTTCACCACGCCGAATGAGCTTGGGTTGGCTACTTTGTGAACCCAGATAACGCCATCTTTGGATTTATCCAGATTGAATTGGGTGCGGAAGAGGGTATCGGCGAAGGCCACGATAACATCGCCTTTGAGGCATTCGCGGGCGCAGAGGATGGCATGACCGGTTCCTTCGGCTACGTCTTGGTAGAAGATTTTGCCTTTGGCGCCAACGCTTTCGGCGATTTGGATGAGTTCTGCTTCCACGGCTTCTCCGAACCTGCCTACCACGAAACCAATTTCATCGATGGATTCACCGCAGACGGCGGCTATATCGGTGATGAGCCAATGCACGATGGATTTGCCAGCGACTTTGACCAGGGGTTTGGGGGTGGTAAGGGTATGCGGGCGCATGCGTTTGCCCATGCCGGCCATTGGAATAATCAGTTTCATTGGGGTGCAAAGGTAAGCGTTTGAGATGAATTGGATGTTAGGGCTGGGTTACGCCAGTGCTACCGTAACCGCCTTCACCGCGTTCGGTGTTGGAGAGTGATTGGGTTTCTTGCCATTGTACGGTGGCGTGTTGGGCGATGACCATTTGGGCGATGCGTTCGCCGTTTTGGATGGTAAAGGGTTCTTGTCCGTGATTGATCAGCAGCACTTTGATTTCACCGCGGTAGTCGGCATCGATGGTACCCGGACTGTTGAGCACGGTGATGCCGTGTTTGAGGGCGAGGCCGCTGCGCGGCCTCACTTGCGCTTCATACCCTTCGGGCAGTTCAATGAACAATCCGGTGGCAACAAGCATCCGGGCTTGGGGCATCAACACGATGGGTTCTTCTAGATTGGCATGGAGGTCCATCCCCGCGCTCAGCGCGGTCTGGTATTTGGGTAATGGGTGTTGCGATTGGTTGATGATGTTAACGAGCAGCATGGCGTTTTTTGAGTAGGGTTTCTATCAAGTAAATCATCGCCCCGTAAACCAGGGGCAGTAAAAAGTAGTAGTTGTGGGAGATTGAAGGCGCATACACGGGCAAGCAAACGATGGGCACGATGGCCACAGCCAGCACCAATAACAACAGAGGCACTTGGTAAGGAATGGAATAGTTTTTTTGTCCGAAAGCATACCCCAGCACCACCAGCGTTGCATAAGCCGCCAGTGTAGTATAGGCCGAGGCCACGAATCCGTATTGGGGGATGAAGAGGTAGTTGCCGACGATAGTAACCACGGCACCCATCGCCGCGATGAGTCCGCCCATTTTGGTCTGACCGGATAGCTTAAACCAGATGCTGAGGTTGTAGTACAGTCCCAGGCAGACGTTGGCGCCCAGCAGCACGGGGATGATGGAAAGTCCGCGCGCATTGGTGTAGAAAATGGGATTTTGCATTAGCAGCGGTGCAATCCAGGGCATGAAGAGCATGGTGAGGAGGTAGATGCCACCGGTGGCGTAGACAAACATGCGCATCACATAGGCATAGGTTTCTTTGGCATCGGCATCGCCGCTTTTGCTGAAGAAGAAGGGTTCTGCGGCGAATCTAAAAGCCTGTATAAAGAGAGTGAGGACGAGACTGAGTTTGTAGAAGGCGTTGTACATCCCGGTTTCGGCATCGGCAATGTTGGCGGGGAGGAGGTTTTTGAGCAGGAGTCGGTCTAGCGTTTCATTGATCATGCCGGCGAGTCCCACAATGATCAGGGGCAGCGAGTATTTCAGCATGCGTTTGACAAGGGCTACATCGAAACCTTCTTTGAGTTGGGTGAAGGTGCGTGAGAGCAGGGGCAGGGTGATCACCGAGGCCAGTAGGTTGCTAATGAAAATGTTGGCGATCATGGCATGGGGTTGTGCTTGCGCTTGTCCCCAAGTGGCGATGCTGTGCCAGGTATCGCCCGAGAATTGTTCGGGGGATAGTGTGAGGCCCAGGAAGGTGGTTTTGTGGTTGAGGAGGAAGTCGCCAAAGGCGGGGGCGATGACCAAAAGGAATAGGTTGGAGACGATGTTTACCGCGATGTTGGTGAGGCGGATCCAGGCGAAGGTCCAGGGTTGATCTTGTTGTCTGAGCCAGGCAAAACCGAGGGCGGAGATGGCGTCGGCGGCGAGGATATAGACCAGGTATTCAATGAGTTCGGGGTATTGTGGGTAGCCCATCCAGTCCATGATTTGGGGACCGATCCAGCGGGCGGTGAGGATGGCGGCGAAGCCGGTGAGGATGAGGGTATAGGTGGCGGTGGCGAAGACTTTGGCGGGCTGTTGGGTTTGTTTGGCGAAATTGAAAAAGGCCGTTTCCAGTCCGAGCGCAAAGAAGATCGCCAAGAAGCTGGCGTAGGTAAACATCACACCTACCACACCGTATTCTGCGGGGGTGAATTTGCTGAGGTATAGGGGTACTAGGGCGTAGTTGAGAAACCGGCCCAGCATGGTGCTAAGGCCATAGACGGCGGTTTGGGAGGCCAGTTTTTTCAGTACGCTCATGGTGCGAAGATAGGAAATTGGTTGGGGTTGAATTTAGGGTTTTATGGTGGGGTATTGTTGGAGGTATTCTTGGGCGGTGGGACCGAGGTTAAAGAGTAGGTCGAGGGCGGAAACGGGTTCTCGGAAGCCGAATTTGGCATCGAAAACTTGGGGATAGGGGGTCAGAGAAAGTTTTGTGGACTGCGCCTGAAATTTTGCCAGTGTATGCTTGGCGATGAGTGAATGTTCGGCGCCGGGCTCTTGGAGGTATTGGGGCGTATGGGGGATTTTGAGGTTGGTGAAAAGAAGTTGGTGGCAGCCCTCGATGAGGGTTTGCATGGTGGGTGGTTGTTGGTCGAACAGCGCCCAAAACCGGTAGTCGTAGTATTCGTAGAAGGGCGATTTTCCGTAGGCGGTTTGCCAGGCCTGTTTGTGGGTTCTCAGCCAGTTTTCGCTGTAGTTGATGCGGACTTGTGGCAGGGGGAGGTTGCGGTCTTCGCCATGCACGGGGATGGTGAGGGATTGGAGGTGGTTGGCGGCGGCGATGGTATATCGGTTGCTGCCATTTTGCTTGAGGAAGGGCGCATTTTGGAGTATGGGGAACTGTTGTTGCTGCTGTCCGAGGATAAACCATCGCACATCGGGGAGGAGGTTGTATGGGAGGATCATCGGGGGAGGTAGCGGTTAACGGGGAGGGTATCGGGACAGTTGACGAGGAGTTGTTTGAGGGTTTTATGGAGGATGGGGTGGCGGTAGTTGGGGATGATTTCGCAGAGGGGTTGGAGGACGAACCGACGGTCTTGCAGGAATGGGTGGGGAATTTGCAGGTTGTGGGCGGTTATTTGTGTATTGTTATATAGCAATATATCTATATCAATACTACGGGGTCCCCATTTGATTTCTCTGTGTCGGCCCAGCTGTTTTTCGATCGTCAGGCATTTTTGCAAAACCATTTGCGGGGTGAAGGGTGTTTTGAGGAGGATAGCTTGGTTGAGGAAGTGGGGTTGGTTGGTATTGCCCCAGGCGGCGGTTTGGTAGAGCGATGAGCAGCGGGTGATTTCGCCGACTTGTTGCGACAGCAGCATTTGGGCTTTTCCGATGTATGCCATGCGGTTGCCCATGTTCCCACCCAGGCCCAGTGCCACCCAATTTTCGATGATCATGATGTCTGCGAAGATAAATACACATTGTGCAAGGAATAGAACCCCTTATTTTTGTGCATCTATGAAATCGGTATTTACTCTGATGATTTGCGCTTTGTACTCGGTACTTTCGTTTGCGCAGGATGTGGTGGTTGGGTTGAACACGGCTACTACGGCTCGTTGGGAAGTGGTGAGTTACGGCAATGATCCGTTGAAGGTGAGGCAGTATACGTTTGCGAACGGACTCACCCTGATCACATCGAACCAGACCAAATCGCCCCGTGTGTATACGATGGTGGCGGTGCGTACGGGGTCAAAAAACGATCCGGCGGAGCATACCGGCTTGGCGCATTACTTGGAGCACATGTTGTTCAAGGGGACCGATCGCTATGGCAGTTTGGACTGGGCGAAAGAGGCGCCATTGTTGAAGCAGATCGATCAATTGTATGAGCGATATAACCACAGCACCGATGCGGCGGAGCGGAAATCGATTTACCGCGCGATTGACAGTGTGAGTCAGCTCGCCGCCAAATTTTCGATAGCCAACGAGTACGACAAAATGTGTCAAGCCTTGGGTGCGCAGGGCACGAATGCGTTCACCAGCAACGACGAAACGGTGTACATCAACGATATCCCATCGAACATGGTCAACAAATGGATTGCGTTGGAGGCCGAGCGTTTCCGCAACCCCATTTTGCGGTTGTTCCACACAGAGTTGGAGGCGGTGTATGAGGAGAAGAATATTTCAATGGACCGGGTGGGCGACAAGGTGTACGAGGTGATGATGGCCGATTTGTTTCGCAAGCACAACTATGGTTTGCAGACAACGATTGGTACGGTGGAGCATTTGAAAAACCCCAGTTTGGAGGCGATTCGCAATTATTACAATACGTATTATGTCCCCAACAACATGGCCCTAATCATGAGTGGTGATTTTGATCCAGACGCGGTGGCGGAGCAGGTGTACGAGCAGTTTGGCTATATGCAGCGCAAGGACGTTTACAGTTATGTGTTTGAGTTGGAGGAGGTGCGCAACCAGGAGCGGACTTATGAACTGAAGGATCCCGAGGCGGAATATGTGAACATTGGGTTTCGCATTCCGAATGCCGGTACGGAGGAGTCGCGTGCGGCAAAGTTGATTGATTTGTTGTTGAACAATTCCAAGGCGGGGTTGATCGATGTGAATTTGATATTGGAGCAGAAGGTTTTATCGGCCTACAGCGGCGTGGAACAATTGGCGGATTACGGCATGTTTTATCTGCAGGGATCGCCCAAGGAGGGACAAACCCTGGAGGAGGTGAAGGAATTGATGTTGGCGCAGTTGGAGAAGATCCGCAAGGGCGATTTTGACGCCAATTTGCTGAAGGCGATATTGTTGAACAAGGAAATCGAAAAGATCCGTTCGTTGAATGAGAACGAGAGTCGTTGTTTCTTGTTGAAGGATGCGTTTATACAGGGCTTGGACTATCGCGACCAGTTCAATGAGTTGGCGATGATGAAGGAGATGAGCAAGGAGTATTTGGTGGATTTTGCGAATTTGTATTTGAACATGGACCGCGTTGTGGTTTACAAGCGCAAGGGGGAGAAGCCGGTATCGGAAAAAATCGAGAAGCCCGAAATTCATTCGGTGGAGTTGAACCGCGACAAGCAGAGTGCGTTTGTGAAGGAGTGGTTGGCGATTCCTGCTGAGAAAATGAAGCCCGAGGTGGTGGATTTGAAGTCGGCCATCGCCAAGGAATATGTAGGTCCGGCGGTTTTGCGCTATGTCCAAAACAAGGAAAATCGCTTGTTTGATTTGGCGTATCGCTATAACTATGGCGATTGGCATAATAAGTCGTTGTCGCTGATCCCTGCGTACATTTCTTATGTGGGCACGGACGGGTATTCGGCGGCGGATGTGAGCAAGGCATTTTACCGTTGGGGCTGCAGTTTTGGTGCGGGTGCATCGAATGAGCACTTCACGATTGGCTTAAACGGTCCGGAAGAATTTTTTGATTCTGCGGTGTGGTTGTTGGACAAATTAATCAACAATCCGATGGTTGACGAGGCGGTTTTTGCGTCGATGGTGGGTGATATTGTGAAGTCGCGCAGCGACGAAACCTCAAATCCTGGTGCGATACGTGCTGCGTTGATGTCGTACGCGGTTTATGGCGCCAACAACCCCTCGAAGTGGGTATTGAGCAATGATGCGTTGAAGAAAATGAAGGCGGCGGACTTGGTGAAATTGATCAAGGGGCTGAAAAACATACAGCACACGATGGATTATTATGGTGCGCGGGATCAGGCGGGTGTTGCGGCTACGTTGAAGAAGTATCATCAGTTACCCCCCGATCAAACCAAGCATGAGTTGGCGTTTGATTTGGATAAGTCGAAGTCGGTTCGAGACCTATTCGTAGAGCGCGAGGTTACCCAGCCGGTGGTTTATTTTGCGCATTACGACCAGGTTCAGGCGAGCATCAATTGGTATAGTAGGGGATCGGTGTTGACGGAGTCGGAATCGCCCTTGGTATCGGCGTTCAACCAATATTTTGGTGGGGATATGAGCAGTGTGGTTTTCCAGAACATTCGCGAGGCGAAGGCGTTGGCATACAGCACGTATGCGGTGTATCGCGTGGGCAGTGGTAAGGGGAAATACAATTCGATGGTGGGTTTTGTGGGCACGCAGGCCGATAAGTTCCACGATGCGGTGGCGGCGATGAATGAGTTGTTGACGACGTTGCCACAGAACGCGGAGGTGTTTGAGTTGGCGAAGAAGAGTTTGGCGAATCAGGTGGAGACGAACCGGTTGGATCGCAGTGGGTATATCGCGGCTTACGATGCGTGTATGGAGCGCGGATTTACGACCACGATACCGAACATGGCGAATTACGCGCAGTTAGCGACGTTGAGTATGGGGGATATTGCGAAGTTTCACCAATCACGGGTGAGCGGCAGGCCTTATACCATGGTGGTTGTGGCTGATAAGGCGCGGGTGACGAAGGCCGACTTGGCGAAATACGGCAAGGTGGTTGAGGTGTCGCTGAGCGACCTCTTCGGATATTAATTTTTTGGGTTAGCGTTGGGCTGGGTTGTAGAGCAGATGACTGATAAAATCGATCTCGATATCAAGTGAGACATTATTCTTTCGTCATATCATTTTGTTTGCCAATGGTCATAACGTTTGTGAATGTGTGAATTTCACCGAAAAAATTTGGTCGTTTGCGATTTTCGCCACATCTTCACGTATAGTTTTGTGTGAATTACACAGTTAAAACATTGAAAATATGAAAACTAAACAACTAACGGGTATCATTTTGGCTGGTGTAACTGGCTTGGTGATGATGGGAATGGTGGCTTGTGATGGAGACAATACGGTTACGGGTTCTGTGTTAAAATCGCCCAATTTGGTTGGTGCGGATTTTGACTATGAGCGGTCATTGACGGGAAGTGGGGATTATTTGAATGTCAAAGATTTGTTGAAGGACAAGGCATTTAGAAATGGCTTTGGTTTCCCGAATACGGGGAATGAGGATTTGGATATGCAGGAGGCGGCGAATACGTTCAGCAATGCGAGTGCGAAGTTGGGTCGTATTTTGTTTTACGACAAGCGCATGAGTTTGAACAACACAGTGGCTTGCGGAAGCTGTCACCATCAGTCGTTGGGTTTCAGCGATCGAATGTCGGTAAGTGTCGGCTTCGGCGGCAGAACCACTCACCGAAACAGCATGAGTATCAACAACCCTGTTACGTTTAACAATTTGTTTTGGGATTCACGCGCACAGTCTCCGATGGATTTGAGTTTGCGTCCGGTATTCGACCACATTGAGATGGGTATGGAATCGGATGAGATGTTGGAGAAGAAGTTGGCGGCAACAGACTATTATGGTGCGTTGTTCCAGGAGGCGTTTGGTTCTAAGGAGGTTACTCGTAGAAAGGTTTCATTGGCGATTACGCATTTTGTGAGTTCTATGGTTTCTATGAATTCGAAGAACGACAAGGTAGCATCGGGTACGGCGCAGTTTACGGCGATGGAGAAGATGGGTAGGGATTTGTTTTTCTCTGACAGAGCGGGATGTTTCAATTGTCACGCCGGCAGCAATTTCAGCGCACCGGATCAGCCAGGTGGGTTATACAGTGCACCAACGGTTGCGGGTACTGCCAACATTGGTTTGGATAGAACTTATACCGACAATGGCAAGGGCAACGGAAAGTTCCGTATTCCAAGTTTGCGTAACATTGAGTTGAGTGCTCCTTATATGCACGATGGTAGGTTTGCGACATTGGACGCGGTGATTGATCATTACAGTCGTGGTATTCAGGCACATCCGCATTTGGATGGTCTTTTGAAGGACAACAACGGACAGCCGAAACGCATGAATTTTAGTGCTGAGGAGAAGGATGCATTGATTGCATTTTTGCGTACGTTGACAGACGTGTCGTTCATTTCTGAGCCAAAGTATTCAGATCCATTTGCCAATTAAGGTTCCTTTGGGTGAGTCTCGGGGAAAATTGGAATTCATTGTATGTTAGATAACAGCGAGAATCCGCTCACGGTATTGATACCGTCGGGTGCGGGTGCTCCAGGATTTGCGGGGATTGTTCGCTGTTTGCGCGCGGAATCTGCTTGGCGGATTGTGGCGGGGGATGTAAATGAATATGCTTACGGAAAATCTTTGTGTGATGCTTTTGAGGTTATTTCGGGTAGCGACAAGGAGGAGGCGTATTTATTGGATGTGAAGGCGATGGTGGAGAAGTATGCGGTGGGGGTGATATTGCCGATTACTACGCGGGAGTTGGGTATATTATCGAGGCGAAAGGAAGAATTTGCGCAGCTGGGTGTGCGGGTGGTGGTGAGTGGTGCGGAAGCCATTGCGGTGGCGAATAATAAGGGATTAACGGCGGGGGTGGCAGCGGCGTTGGGCTTGCCGGTACCGGAATATGCGGTTTGTGGGGATTTGAACAGTTTTTTGACGGCGGTGAGGGATTTGCAGGAGCGACATGCACGTGTTTGTTTCAAGCCGGTTGAGGGGAACGGGAGTCGGGGTTTTGGGATTGTGGTGAAGGACATTGAACGCGGTGCGTTTATGTCGGGCAAGGCCGGAATTATGCCATTGACTTTGGAGGAGTGGGCGTTGCGAATGAGCGAGCGTTTTGAGGTGCCGTTGATGGTAAGTGCGTATTTGGAGGGGGTAGAATATTCTGTAGATATGTTGTGTGAGGGGGGCAAGACGTTGTTTTGTGTACCGAGGACACGGGATAAAATGATTGGCGGTATCAGTGTGGCGGGTAGGTTGGACAGGAATTTTGGGTTGATTGCTTTTTGTATAAGGTTGGCCCAAGCGATGGAGCTGGACGGTGCGATAGGGATGCAGTGGAAGGAGGATGGGGCGGGTGTTCCGCATTTGTTGGAGATTAATCCGAGGTTGCAGGGTACTACATCGGCGTTGGCATTGGCGGGATTGAATTTGCCGGTACAGGCGGTGCGGTTGGCGATGGGGATGGGACTGACGCAGGGTACGGCGGACATTGCTTGGGGCGAGCGTTTTGTGCGATTTTGGGACGAGCGGTTGTTGGAATAAAATTCTGCTTTGGTAGTTTTGTGAATCTCAGTATCTTCGCAACATTATGAATACTCAAAAGCGTAACACCAAAGGCTACTGGGCACTCACTGTGATCAGTGGTTTGGCACTTACTTACTGTACGATTTTTCAACCTGAGGCATTTTGGTTGGGTTTGCCTACCTTTTTTGGTGGCATCGCCATGGCCATGGATTGGGTTTAATCCACGCTTATTTAGATAATCTTCACTCATGGAGTCAAAGTGCTCCATAATTTCATTTATTTGCATACGATGGCAAATCAGAATTGGTTCGATTTCGAAAAAGACATAGTAGAGTTGATGGAACAACTCGAAAAAGCCAAGGACACCCACGAAAAGGGCAAATTGGACATGACAGACATGATGGCCACCTTGGAGAACAAGATTGAGGAGGCGAAGCAGTCTGTGTATGGCAACTTAACGGGTTGGCAGAAGGTGCAAATTTCTCGGCACCCTGACCGTCCGTACACCTTGGATTACATTGAGAATATAGCTACGGATTTCATCGAGTTACATGGCGACAGGCAGGTGAAGGACGATAAGGCGATTGTGGGTGGTTTTGCGAATATTGATGGCAAGCCGTTCATGATTATCGGACAGCAGAAGGGCAGGAACACGAAGCAGCGACAGATGAGAAACTTCGGGATGCCGAATCCTGAGGGGTATAGAAAGGCGTTGCGATTGATGAAGTTGGCGGAGAAGTTCAACGTGCCGATTTTGACGTTGATTGATACACCGGGTGCTTCACCGGGTTTGGAGGCAGAGGAGCGCGGACAGGGAGAGGCGATTGCCCGAAACTTGTTGGAGATGAGTGTATTGAAGGTGCCTGTAATTTGTGTCGTGATTGGCGAAGGTGCCAGCGGCGGTGCATTGGGTATTGGTGTGGGAGATCGGGTTTTGATGATGGAGTACACTTGGTACAGTGTCATTAGTCCGGAAAGTTGTTCTAGCATTTTGTGGCGCACTTGGGAGATGAAGGAGCGTGCGGCAGAGGCATTGAAGTTGTCGGCCACAGACATGTTGGAAAATCGTTTGGTGGATGGTATTGTGGGCGAGCCTTTGGGCGGTGCACATCACGATCCGCAGGCGGCATACAGTTCGTTGAAGGAAGCGGTATTGCGTTGTTTGGATGAGTTGGCGGGGATGGATGCGGAGGACAGAATTCAGCAGCGGATTGCGAAGTTTTCGGCGATGGGTGTGGTTGTGGACGCCTAACTGGGGGACCACCAATAACAATCAGACCCATGGAGGCGAAAAAGCGCATAACCGAATTGTTCGGGATAGAGTACCCCATTGTACAGGGAGGGATGATATGGTGCAGTGGCTGGGAATTGGCGAGTGCGGTTTCCAACGCGGGCGGATTGGGGTTGATTGGCAGCGGGAGTATGTATCCCGAGGTATTGCGAGATCATATTAGAAAGTGCAAGCAGGCGACGGACAAGCCATTTGGGGTGAATGTGCCGTTGTTATATCCTGATATAGAGCAGCATTTGCAGATTTTGGTGGATGAGGGGGTGAAGATTGTGTTCACGAGTGCGGGCAATCCTGCGAAGTATACGGGGTGGTTGAAGGAGAGAGGGATGACGGTGGTGCATGTGGTGGCGAATACGAAGTTTGCAAAGAAGTGTGTGGATGCGGGGGTGGATGCGATTGTGGCGGAGGGATTTGAGGCGGGGGGACACAACGGGAGGGAGGAGACGACCACGATGTGTTTGATACCGATGATTGTTGATTGTGTAACGGTGCCGGTGATTGCTGCGGGCGGGATTGGATGTGGAAGAACGATGGCTGCGGCGATGTGTTTGGGTGCTGCTGGTGTTCAGGTTGGAAGTCGGTTCGCCGCATCTACCGAGAGCAGTGCGCATGTGCATTTCAAGGCGCAGATTTTGGCGGCGGTGGAGGGTTCTACGGAGCTGACGTTGAAGGAGATCACGCCGGTGCGTTTGTTGAAGAATCCATTTTACGAGGCGGTGATGGCTGCTTATGAGGCCGGAGCGGATGCGGAGGCCTTAAAGTCTTTGCTGGGTAGGGGCCGAGCGAAGCGAGGCATGTTTGAAGGCGATATGGTGGAAGGGGAATTGGAGATCGGACAGATCAGTGCGCGTTTGGATCGCATGGAAACGGCGGCGGAGATTGTGGAGGATATGATGCGTGGTTACAAGGCCATCGCAGAGAACAGTTCATTTTTTCAGTATTGATATGGCTGAATCATCGAACCAACCTTGGAAGGTCATCTATTGTGCGAGCAGGCAAGAGAAGAAGGTATCGGCCTACTTATCGCAAAGAAATATCGAGTATTATTTGCCGTTGGTGAAATCGCTTCGGGTGTGGAGCGATCGCAAGAAATGGGTGGAGAAGCCATTGTTTAATGCGTATTTGTTTGTACGTCCAACGGAAGCCGAACGCGACCAAGTGTTGCAGGTGCCGGGTGCGGTGATGTATTTGCGGTATAATGGGAAAGATGCGATTGTGCCCGACAAGGATATTGATTTGATCAAGCGGTTGATAGAGAAGGGGTATCAGGTGCAGCAGCAGGATGCCACGGTGCATTTGCAGCCGGGCGATTTGGCTGAGGTGCTAGACGGTCCATTCAAAGGTGAAGAGGTTGAGGTTCATTACCACGAGGATGAGGTGTATGTTTTGGTGTCGGTGGAAGGATTTTCTAACAGTTATAAGGTGAATTTACCGCGGGAAGTGTTAAAATTGAAAACGAAAAGTAAACATCGCGACAAGTCATTATGGTAGGAAACACAATATTATTGCTATCGCCGCACACAGATGATGCGGAATTGGGCTGTGGGGCTACCATTGCCAAGTTGGTATCGCAAGGAAAAACCGTGTATTATGCGGCTTTCAGTGCCTGCGAGCAGAGTGTGATTGAGGGTTTTCCGAAGGATGTGTTGATTCACGAGGTGAAAGAGGCCACAGCGGCGTTGGGCATCGCCCCGGATAATTTGTTTTTGTATCGCTATGAGGTGAGGACGTTCAACTACCGCAGGCAGGAGATTTTGGATGATTTGATCAAATTGCGCGAGGCGTTGAAGCCCGAAACGGTGTTGATGCCTTGTCTGCACGACATCCATCAGGACCACAAAACGATGGCGGAAGAGGCGTTGCGGGCGTTTAAGTTTTGCAATATTTTCTGTTATGAGTTGCCGTGGAACAATTTGAATTTCAATACGGCGGCGTTTGAGGTGGTGTCTGAGGCGGATGCCCAGGCCAAGGTTACGGCGCTGTCGAAATACAAGAGTCAAGCCCACAGGCCTTACGCGAACGAGGAATTTTTGCGGAGTCAGTTGAGGATGCGCGGGGTACAGGTATCTCGCAGATATGCGGAGGTGTTTGAGGTTGTACGGATGATTTCTGAATAGCGATGGCGGGGACAACGACAGACAATCGGTCGGTGGTTCGGGGTCCGCAGCAGTGGTTTTTTTATGGCGTTTTGGCGGTGGTTATTGTGGCCGCTGTATTTCGTTTTGGCTGGCTTTTGCACTTGCCATTGACAAACGATGAAACATCGGCGTTGATGCGTTTGCGGGTGTCGGGCTTGGATGTTTTGATCAACGAGGTGGTTTGGGGGGATGGACATCCGATGTTGGTGCAGGTATTTTTGTGGTATTGGACGAAGTGGTTTGGCACTGCGGTGTGGGTGGTAAAATTGCCCTTTTTGTTGTGTGGTTTTGGGTCGGTGGTGTTGATGATTCACGTTGGGATGCGGTTGGGCAGGCCTTGGGCGGGATTATTAGCGGCGGGCATGTTGGCTACCTTGCAATTTCCGGTGATGTACAGTGCCATTGCCAGGCCGTATGCGCCGGGGTTGTTGCTATCGCTATGGGCTTTTTACGTTTGGCTGCGATGGGTGGGGATGTGTAGGGGCGATGCGCCGCGTTTGGGTGAGTTGCTGAAGCCGATGATTTTGTTGGCGTTGGCGGGGTATTTGGGGGCATCGAATCATTATTTCAATGGGTTGATATTGGCTTTGTTGTTTGTGGCGGGGTTGGTGTGGTTGCCGGTGCGGTATTGGTTGCGGTATTTGTGGCCATGGGTGTTGATGGCCGCGTTGTACGTGCATCAGTTGGGCATTTTTCTGCATCATTTGCAGGTGGGGAGTCCGGGATGGCTTGCGGTACCCACATGGGGTACTTTGTTGAAGCATGTTTTGTACACGATGGGGTACAGTGTTTGGGTGTGGTTGCTGTGGCTGGTGGTGGGTGTGGTGTTGTTGGTGAGGCGCAAGTTTGAGGGGGGTGATGGTGCATCGGGGTGGGGATTTTTCACTGTGTTGGGGTTGTATTTGTTGCCGATGGGCATTGCGTTTGGGTATTCGGTTTTCCGTGCGCCGGTGTTTCAGGACTCGGTGATGTTGTTTTCGTTTCCTTTTGGGTTGTTGGCGGCGTTTTGGTGGGTAGATTCGGCGGTATTGGGAGCGCGGTGGAAGTCGGGTTTACTGGCATTGACGTTGGGTATAAATGCGTACGTGTTGTTGGTTGATCGCAGACACGTGTCGCAGTTTGGCAACCAATCATACGATGCGGCGGTGCGGGTATTTCAGGAGTGGGGGGTTGGTGATGTGGTTGGGGCTCAGGATTCAGCGGAGATGTGGGTATATGGGTTTGAGCCATTTTTCATGGAATTTCATGCGGAGGCGTTGGGATGGGGTTTGGGTGATTGGCAGAAACGGGGAGGCAAGGTGATTTATTTGCGGGAGGAGACCAATGATTACAGGGCTTTTCGCAGTCGCTTGCAGCAGGTTCTGGGCGATGATTTTTATTATGTAAACATGGTGGGGATGGATCCGATGCTGAGGGTTTGGATACAGGAAGCCTTTCCTTGTTTGGTGCGGGAGGCGATGGGTGCGGGTTATCACGTGATGCATTTTAGGAGGTCGGGAAGGCCGAAGGGAGGGTGTATATCGCCCTTGTTGGGTGGTGTGCGTGTGTTTTGCGGGGGTGATTCGGGGTATTTGGCATCGCGGGCGCAGTATTTCCCGGTATGGTCGGTGGATTTGGATGGGCTGGGCGATCAGCGATATGCGTCGGAATTTGTGGCGGAGGCCGAGGTGGTGGTATCGGACACGGTGTTGGGGAAGCAGGATTTGCGGTTGGCGATTTCGATAGCGGATGCAGAAGGACAGGTGGTGCGGTTTTTGGATCGCGGTTTGGGGGATATGGGGTATGCGTTGACGGCGGTTGAGGACAGGGGTGTGGGTAAGCGGTTGGTGAAGATGTATTTGGCGGGCAGGTTGGTGGATGTGCCTTGGGGGGCTTGGTTGAATCACGGTGTGGGTGGGGGATATCGGATGACGGTATTCATTGACAATGTGGGGCGGAATGAGGTGGCGTTACGCAGCTTGGGTTGTAGGTTTTGGCGGGGGAATGCGGCGGTATATGGCTTGGTGAATCCGAGTATTCCGTAAAAGTGGACAGTTTGCGGGTGTGGAAGGTGTAGGTTGGCGCGGAATGCGGTGAAATGATTAAATTCGCAACTCATGGAAATCCTATCGCAATTGGTATTTGCCCTGATTTTGGGCGTGGGAGTTTGGATGTTTGCTGGACGAGTGCAGTTCATCCGCAGGAATATTTTGTTGGGCAAGGACGTGGATTTGTCTGATAATCCCGCGGCGCGTTGGAAGCAGATGTTGTGGGTGGCGATGGGCCAGAGCAAGATGGTTAAACGTCCGGTGGCCGGCTTTTTTCACATTTTGATTTACGCGGGCTTTGTATTGATCAACATTGAGGTTTTGGAGATATTGATTGACGGGTTGTTGGGCACGCACCGATTTTTTGCGCATTATTTGGGTTCTATTTACGACGTAGCGATTGGATTTTTTGAGGTTTTAGCTTTGGGTGTATTGGTGGCTTGTGTGGTGTTTTTGGGCAGGCGTTTTGTGACCAAGGTACCACGTTTGCAGATGAGTGAGTTGAAGGGATGGCCGATGAAGGATGCCACGATTATTTTGGTGGTAGAGATTGTGTTGATGGGGGCTTTGTTGAAGATGAATGCGGCTGAGCAGGTGTTGGTGAAGCGGGGGGAGATGGTGGGACATGGTAGTTTTCCGGTGAGTCAGTATTTGATTGGATTTTTTGATGGATTCAGTACTGGGTCTGTGCATATGATTGAGCGAATTTGTTGGTGGTTCCATTTTGTGGGGATTGTGGTGTTTTTGAACTACGTGCCATACAGCAAGCATTGGCATATCATCATGAGTTTTCCGAATGTGTATTACACGCCATTGAAGCCGAAGGGTTCCTTCGAGAATTTGGATTACGTTACTACCGAGGTTAAATTGATGATGGATCCGGCGGCTGCGCCGCCGGATGGATACGAACCCCCAACGGGTTTTGGTGCCAAGGACGTGCAGGATTTGAGCTGGAAAAATTTGATGGATGCATACACTTGCACGGAATGCGGTCGATGCAGCAGTGTTTGTCCGGCCAACCAAACCGGCAAATTGTTATCGCCCAGAAAGGTGATGATGGATACGAGAGACCGTTTGGAAGAGGTTGGTAATGGGATGGATGCAGCGAAGAAGGCCGGCAACCCGGTGGAGGGAAGGTTTGAGGATGGAAAGGATTTGCACAGCTATATTTCTACGGAAGAGTTGTGGGCCTGTACTACTTGTAATGCTTGTGCCGAGGCCTGTCCGGTCAACATCAACCCGGTGGACATCATCGTTCAGATGCGACAGTATCAGGTGATGGAGAAGAGCGCGGCGCCGAGTGAGTTAAACAACATGTTCACGAATTTGGAGAACAACGGGGCGCCTTGGCAGTTTAACCAGATGGACAAAGCCAATTGGGTTCAAGGTTGAGTTATTGAAACGTGCTGGGATAACGGCATTATCGAAAAAAGGGTAAATCCCTCAGAGTTTTATCGTATTTTTGAAGTGCGATGAACACATTTCATTTATTATCCTTTTTGGGTGGCCAAGAAATGGTTATTCTTTTGGTGCTCGTTTTGTTGCTTTTCGGCGGCAAGAAGATTCCTGAGCTGATGCGCGGTTTGGGCCGTGGTGTTAGAGAATTTCAAGATGCCAAGAACAATGTTGGCAATGAGATTCGCAAAGGAATGAACGAGGAACCCAAAGAGAATAAGGAGTAATCTTGAAGCACTACAGCCGGATTTCTGCAATTCGGGAGGACCTGAACGCGGGGCACATCACGTGTGTGTCAATGGTAGAGTATTACCTAAAAAACATTGAATTAAACAAGCACTTAAACGCCTTTTTGGAGGTGTGGGGGGATGAAGCATTGGCTAGAGCCGAGGCCATCGACCAAAAGGTGAAAGCAGGCACAGCAGGTCGGTTGGCAGGTTGTGTGATTGCGTTGAAAGATGTTTTGGCTTACAAGGACCACCGAGTGGGTTCATCTTCCAAGATATTGGAAGGATTTACATCGATTTATTCAGCCACAGTGGTTCAGCGTTTGTTGGATGAGGATGCCATTTTTATTGGCCGCACCAACTGCGATGAATTTGCGATGGGCGCTAGTAACGAGAACAGTGCATTTGGCCCCGTGTTGAATGCGGCTGACAATACCCGAGTTCCGGGTGGTTCTTCGGGAGGTAGCGCGGTGGCAGTTCAAGCCCAGATGGCCCATGCGGCTTTGGGGAGTGATACAGGTGGGTCTATCCGACAGCCAGCGGCGTTTACCGGTATATACGGTTTGAAGCCCACTTACGGGTTGATTTCGCGTTGGGGTTTGTTGGCATACGCTTCGAGCTTTGACCAGGTGGGTCCGATGACCAAGAGCATTGAGGATTTGGCTTTGTTGACAGAGATCATGGCGGGGGCAGACGGACAGGATGCTACGGTATTTCAGCAAGCGGCTCCTGTATATGTTGAGCCAAAGGCACCCGCGAAAGCGAAGTTTGCGGTGATGAAACAGGGGATATCCGAAGAGGGCATCGATCCTGAAGTTCGAGCCATGATGTTGGCTTTGATTGAGAAATTGACGGCGGCGGGACATGAAGTAACTTACTTTGATTTCCCGTTGTTGGATTATATGGTGCCGGCGTATTACGTGTTAACCACGGCTGAGGCATCAAGCAATTTATCGCGCTATTCGGGTATGTTGTACGGCAAGCGCAGTGCGTTGGCGCATGACTTGGACTCTACGTATACGTTGACGCGCACCGAAGGGTTTGGCGAGGAAGTAAAACGCAGAATCATGTTGGGCACATTTGTTTTGAGCAGCGATCAGTACGATGCATACTATGACAAGGCACAGCGTGTGAGGCAGGTGATTCGCACCGAAACAGAGAAAGTATTGGCCGATGCCGATGCGATTTTGTTGCCCACGACCAGTACACCCGCGTTCAAGTTGGGTGAAAAGGCGGCTGATCCTATTGCGATGTATATGGCGGATTTGTTTACCGTTCAAGCGCCTTTGGCGGGAAATCCAGCCATTTCAATTCCTGCGGGCACGACTGCTGCGGGTTTGCCCATGGGGGTTCAATTGATGACAGGTATTTTGGAGGAGCAAGCCCTGTTTGATCTGTCAAAATTGTTGGAAGAAACCTTGGGATGAGTTTGAGAATACGCATCTTCATAATGTGGGTAATGGTATGTGGTTTGGCCATCGGTCAGAACGACGTGCAGCTGCGATTGAAGACCTTGGAAGTGCGCGGATTGCCTTTCTTTTACAACAACGACATCGAACAAACGGTGGGTGATTGGTTGAAAAACGAAAACGAAAGCACCTCTATATTTTACGGTCGGATGCAGTATTACGGCGACGATATTGATCGCATTGCGGTGAAATATGGGTTGCCTTGGTTTGTGAAATACATTCCTGCTGGGAATTCTGGTTATGAGCCGAGATACCGCGATGAGAGTGGTGCTTCGGGCATGTGGCCGTTGAGTTATACGATTGGTAAGAAGTACAATTTGCGTCAGACCGCACTGTTCGACGAACGTCGCGACCCCATCAAATCCACGGAGGCGGCTTGTTTGTATTTGCGTGATTTGTATGTGATTTATGGCGATTGGTTGAAGGTGATTACGGCGTTTCGAATTGGTCCGATCCGGTTGAATCAGGTGATTCACGGGTTGGGTGGTGATTTGGATTTCGCTCATATTTACGAGGCGTTGGAACCCGAAGAGCGGTTGCCGGTGATACAGTTTTATGCGGCGGTGACGGTGTTGCACCACGCCCAGCAGTATGGCATTCAGCCGATGTCGGTTGGAATCCCCGATGCTGTCTCGGTAACCTCCATCAACGCGGTGGTGCCTTTTGCGGTGCTAAACGATAAAATTGGGGTTGGTTTGTCGGATCTGAGAAATTTGAATCCCGAGTTTCGTGCCGATGCGGTGCCTTTTTTGGGTGCTCCTTGTGTGTTTAAATTGCCAAGTAAATTCGTTGAAATTTATAATAGGAATAAAGATTCCTTGCAAATTTGGATCACAGCAAAGCCGATGATTGTACAGCGAATTGTGAAGGTTGACTCCATCGCGGTTGGAGATGGAGATAGTTCGGTTAATGTTGCTATTGCGAAAGGTGATCAATCTATAACGGATTCCGTTGGCATTACTCCCCCCATACCCAAAACGATATTACAAGCGCCCACTGATGCAAAAACTTGGGTTTATTACAAAGTGAAATCTGGGGATGCCATTTATACATTGAGCGATATTTTTGATTGTGCACCCGATCAACTGAAATCTTGGAATCGATTAAATTCTAATCAATTGCGAATTGGGGCTACATTGAAGTTTTACGTGCCGGTAAAACGCAAGTCTTATTATCTTAAATTAAATTCAATGACCATCGCGCAGAAGCGCAACATTGCGGGGGCAGACTGATGAAGCGTTGGCTTTTGTTGTTTTTGCTGGCTGTAGCATGCGTATCGGCGAACGCGCAAGACAAACCTGTATGTGTATTTACTGCAAACCCGATCGAGGTAGATGGCTTGCCTCGGGAGTCGGTGTGGTTGAATGCGAGCACGTTGGGTATTACTTCCAAGTCGTTGGGTGCTGTTTCGGGGTCGGTGGACACGTTAGACGGTGGATTTCAGGTGTTGAAGCAATCCAATGGGGATCCATTTATTCAGTATTATCCGTATGATACTTCGTTGGCGGAAACTCAAACGAGATATGCATTTGCGTACGACGAAAAATACTTTTATGCTTATTTTATTTGCGAAAATCGCAATCCGAGTAAGCCCTATGTGATTCAGAGCTTGAAGCGCGATTTCAGCGTAACCAATACGGATGCGGTTGTATTGACGTTGAGTCCGTTCAATGACGGACAAAATGGCTTTTCATTTGGTGTATCGCCCTACAATTCGCAGCGCGAGGGGTCGGTGGAGAATGGCGGCGGGTTTGGTGTGACTACGGCATGGGATCAGGTTTGGTATTCACAGACCAAGCAATTTGCGAATTATTGGGTTGCGGAGATGGCGATTCCGTTCAACAGTTTGCGATTTAATCCGGCGGAGACGCATTGGCGCTTCAACATTGCGCGATTTGATTTTAAAAATAACGAGGTGTCGGTGTCTTCAAGGGTGCCGAGGAACTTCAACGTGAGTTCGCTGGTCTTTTGCGATTCGCTGGCTTTTGGGGCAACGAAGACTGCATCGCCCTTCATGAATGGCGCGAAAAAACGTCCGAACGTGGTCTTGATTCCCTATGTGAGTGGGATTGGACAGCAGGGGGTTTCGGGGAAGCGCACAACGATTTCAGACCCGGTGAGTGCAAGTCCGAAGGTAGGTTTCGACGCCAAGGTAGGATTGAGTCGCAGTTTGAATTTGGACATCACGGTAAACCCAGATTTTGCCCAGGTGGACGTGGATGTGCAGCAGGTGAACCTGACGCGTTATAGTTTGTTTTTTCCTGAGCGGAGGCAATTTTTCATTGAAAACAGCGATTTGTTTGCTTCGTTTGGATTTCGGCAGATTCGTCCATTCTTTTCGCGCAGGATTGGGTTGGGCAGCAGCGGACCGGTTCCCATTTTGGGAGGGGTTCGGATGTCGGGCAAGATCGGCAGCAACGTGCGTTTGGGGTTGATGAATATCACCACTCAGGCGCAGGAATTGGTAGGTTCGCGTTTGCCGGCCACCAATTATTCGGTGTTTGCATTGCAACGCAAGGTGTTCGCTGCGAGCAATGTGGCGTTGATTGCGGTGCATGATCAGCGTTTGCAATCGTTGGTATCGTATCGAGATCGTTCGGGTGTATTGCGTAGCACCGGTGATTACAATACGGTTTTAGGTACTGAGTTTAATTTGTTGACCAAACGAAACTTATGGGCAGGTAAGGCGTTTGTCCAAAAGTCGCTGTACCCTGGTTTGCGGGGCGATGCGGGTTACGCGCATGCTACATGGTTGCGCTTTAGGAATTTGAATTGGATGGCGATGTGGAATCACGAGTATGTGAGCAAGCATTTCTTGGCTAGGACGGGGTTTGTGCCTCGCACGGATAATTACGATCCCATTTCGGGGAAGGTCATCAAATACGATTACTGGCGTTTGGAGCCGATGTTGACGTACAGCATTTACCCCAAGCGAAACAAGTATGTGAATCATTACGGGTTGGTGTTGAGCAACAGCAGTTATTACGACAGCAGTTTTCACGGTACTGAGTCGGAGTCGGAGTTGGGCGTGGACGTGAGTTTCCAGAACAGCTCAATTTTCCATGTCAGTTTGGATCACTCGTATTACGACTTGTTTTTGCCGTTTGATCCATTGGGTGAGGGGAAGTTATTTTTTGGCAAGTACCAGTGGACGGGGGTTCATACCGAGTTCACGACCAACAATCGGAAGCCCTTGAGTGGGTATTTGGAGGCCAATTACGGGGGTTACTTTTTGGGTAAGAAATACGAATTCGGCGGAAATTTATCGTACCGCGTGCGGGGGGTTGGGAAGCGAAAGTTGCCGTTGCTTTTGTTTACGGCGAATTTCAACCACATCAACGTGTTGATGGGCGATAGCTTTGCGTCGGCGATTAATTTGATTGGGTTGAAGGGGGAATACAGCATCAACACAAACACCTATTTCACGGGTTTTGTGCAGTACAATACGCAAACCGACAAGGTAAATATGAATTTGCGTTTTCAGTGGCGCTACCGTCCGATGAGCGATTTCTTCTTGGTTTACAGTCAGAATTACGACCAGTTTCAGTCGGTCCTACCCAATCGCAGTATGTATTTTGGTCCGTCGATGCGAACCTTAGCGGTAAAATGGGTGTACTGGTTTAATTAAAAACCATCGCCATCGAGGATGTTGCCGAAGCCACCGAGGATACTGCCTTCTTCGCGGCGGCCGCCTGGGGTTCCATAGCTGAGGATTTTGCTGGCCAAGCGCGACACAGGCAAACTTTGCAACCACACTTTTCCTGGACCTCTGAGTACGGCAAAGAAGAGTCCTTCACCGCCGAACAGGGCATTTTTCACACCGCGCACCATTTGGATATCGTAGTCGATGCCGCTGGTGAAAGCCACGATGCAACCGGTATCGATGCGTAGGAATTCACCGGGTTTGAGTTCTTTTTCCATAACATGTCCGCCCGCATGCACAAATGCCAGGCCATCGCCTTCGAGTTTTTGCATGATGAAACCTTCGCCACCGAACAGGCCGGTACCGAGTTTGCGTTGAAATTCGATGCCCACGCTTACGCCTTTGGCGGCGCAGAGGTAGCTATCTTTCTGACAGATGACTTTTCCACCAAGTTGTTGGAGGTCGAGGGCCATGATTTTACCGGCATAGGGTCCGGCAAAGGTTACACGGGCTTTGTTGTAGCCCATGTTGGTGAAGGCGGTCATGAAGAGTGATTCACCGGTAAGGAGGCGTTTTCCGGCGCCCATGAGTTTGCCGAGGATACCCCCTGATTGTTGGCTACCATCGCCGAATACGGTTTCCATTTCTATGCCATCGTCCATGAACATGAAGCTACCACTTTCTGCCATGACGGTTTCTTGTGGATCCAGTTCAATTTCAACACATTGCATTTCTTCGCCGAAGATGCGGTAATCGATTTCGTGATTGCGTCTCATAGTTTGGGAAATGGATATTTTGATGGGGATTAGGCGTTTTCTGTTGGGAGTTTTTTCAGTGCGAGGATGCTGAAGTTGCTATCTTCTTTTACGATGGTATTGCTGAGGCGACCGAGGCCGGCTATTTCCATGTCAACTACATCGCCATCTTGCAGCCATTGTTCTTTGTATTGGGGATCGTTGAGTTTGCCGGTTCCGTTGAGTTCCAGGAAGCAACCGGTACCCACGGTTCCGCTACCGATGACATCGCCAGGGAAGATATCGGCACCATAGGCGCATCGTTCAATGATTTCCGCGAAGGTCCAATCCATATCGCCTACACTACCTTCACTCACTTGGATGCCATTGACCCAGCATTTCATGTTGAGGTTGTAGCTATGGCCCACATGTCCGGGTTTTGCCGGAATTTTATAGGGTTCTAGTTCATCGGGGGTAACGAGCCAGGGGCCGATTACGGTGCTAAAGTCTTTGCCTTTGGCGGGACCGAGGTTGAGGAGCATTTCTTCCATTTGGAGTCGGCGCGCACTCATATCGTTCATGATCATGTACCCGGCGATGTATTGATCGGCGTCTTCGGCTTTCACGTTTCTACCGCGTTTTCCCAAAACAACGGCTGCTTCGAGTTCGAAATCCAATTTTTCGAAGTGGTCGGGCATACAGGGTATGGCGCCGGGGCCTTGGATGGCGTTGTGGTTGGTGAAGTAGAAGATGGGATATTGATCAAATTCGGGGATCATGGGAACACCGCGGTTTCTGCGTGCGGCGGCCACGTGTTGACGGAAGGCATAGCCATCGCGACAGCTTGTGGGTTGTGGCACGGGGGCCAGGAGGATATCATCGGAGCAGGGCACGGCGAGGTGGCTGTGGTTGCCTGCCAAAATTTCGGCTTCAACGGCTTTGGCGAGGGCGCTTTGGTTGTCCCAATCGTTCAGCATATCGCGCATATTTAGGGCGATGTTTGGGTTGATGGTGTTGAGGGGAAAAATTTGGTTGTTGACCAAGATGCCGGTTTGGGCGAGGTCATTGGTTTTGAAGGTGACCAATTTCATACTACAAAAATACGGCTATTTCGCGAGTTTATGTGGGAAATCGGGTTTGGTGGTTGGACGGGGATGTATGATTTTTGTTTCAATATTCTCCATGACAAACAGAACGAAGGTATTGGTAACGGGCAGCAACGGGTTGTTGGGACAGAAGCTCACAGATTTGTTTTTGAAGCAAGCGGATTGGGATTTGTTGGCTACGGGAGCGGGTGCGAACCGACATCCAGCGCGGGAGGGGTATCGCTATGAGACCCTAGACATTACCGATACGGTGGCGATGGAGCGGTTGTTGGCGCGTGAATTACCGGATGTGGTGATCCATACAGCGGCGATGACGCAAGTCGATGATTGTGAATTTAAACGCGATGAATGTGTGGCTTTGAATGTTACAGCGGTATCGGAATTGGCGCAGTTAAGCACGCGTTTGGGCTTTCATTTGGTGCATGTTAGCACGGATTTCATTTTTGATGGCACCAAGCCGATGTATACGGAGGACGATGCAGCGAATCCTTTGAGTTATTATGGTTGGAGCAAGTTGGAGGGCGAGAAGCGGGTGATTGAGCACGCCAACAGATACAGCATTTTGCGCACGGTGTTGGTGTATGGTCAGGTGGCGGATATGAGTAGAACCAACATTGTGTTGTGGGCGCATGGCACATTGAAGCAGCAGAAGTCGGCGAATGTGGTTACGGATCAATTCAGGACACCCACATTGGCTGAGGATTTGGCAATGGGTTGTTTTTTGGCGGCCGCGCAGCGGGCGCAGGGCATTTATAACATTGCCGGCAAAGATTATATGAGTGTGATTGAATTGGTGGAGCGCGTGGCGAAATTTTACGGGTATTCGATGGACTGCATCAACCGGGTTGACAGCAGCACCTTGAATCAGCCGGCTAAACGTCCGCCCATCACTGGATTGGATATCAACAAAGCGGTAACCCAATTGGGGTATGCGCCTCACTCATTTGAGGAGGGATTGGCTTTGTTGGGATTGCAGTAAGGGATTGCAGTAAGGAATCGCCTGGGGCGATTTGTTTTAGGGCTTTTGCATCACTTCGCCACATTCTTTGCAGGTTCTGAGGTCTTCAGAATTGTAGTAGTGGTTAAAGTGGTTTAGGAAGTCGGTTTCGATGTTGTTGAGTTCGAAATAGGCCTCATGCAGTTTGTTGTTGCAATTTTCGCAGAACCAGAGGAGTCCGTCTGTAAATCCTTTTCCTGCGCGAACGCGTTCGATGACCAATCCGATAGAACCTTCGGTTCTTCCGGGGCTATGTGGCACGCCGGGAGGGAGCAGGAACATATCGCCGGGACCTAGTTTCACATCTACGCGCTGTCCGTTTTGCTGGGTTCTCACGGTGATTTCACCTTCGAGTTGGTAGAAAAGCTCTTCGGTTTCGTTGTAGTGGTAGTCGCGCCGCGCATTCGGTCCACCCACAATCATCACGATATAGTCTGTGCCTTCTGGGTACAGGTTTTTGTTGGCAACGGGGGGTTTGAGTAGGTGCCGGTTTTCGG
The DNA here is from genome assembly GCA_024643755.1 of Flavobacteriales bacterium. Classification (GTDB taxonomy): domain Bacteria; phylum Bacteroidota; class Bacteroidia; order NS11-12g; family UBA955; genus UBA955. The sequence goes on from JAHEMG010000012.1 coordinate 67,054, forward strand.
CAATCCATGTTTGGAGGTTAAAGGGCTTGCGGATTTCCATGGTTTTTGAGGTTTTGGCTCTACAAAGTTGACATCGTAGAAACACAAAAGTAAATCTTTGCGGTACAAAATTTCATGTCATTCGTCATATCGAAATGCCAAACACTCAATTTTTGCGATTTTTACTAAAAGTTCATCGCTCTGAAACATGTAACTTTGCCCTACAACTTCCATGAGTGACGCGATTAAACATGAATGTGGTGTTGCTTTCATCCGCTTGAGAAAGCCGTTGGAGTACTACCAGGAAAAGTATGGCACTTTTTGGTACGGCTTGGCCAAGCTGCAGTACCTGATGACCAAGCAATTGAATCGTGGCCAAGACGGCGCGGGTATGGGGGTTGTGAAGCTGGACCCCGATTATGGGGCGAGGTATTTGGCGCGCAAGCGCAGTGCCAGCAAAACAGCATTAACAGATATTTTTGAAGAGGTAGGGGCGGCATTGAACGACATTCCGGAGGAGTATCGCAATGATGCAGACTATTTGCGCAAGCACTATCCATATGCGGGGGAGATGTTGTTGGGACATTTGCGATATGGCACGTATGGCGGCAACAGCATTGAGAATATCCACCCATTTTTGCGTCAGAACAACTGGATGGCGCGCAACTTGATGTTGGCGGGCAACTACAACATCACCAATACCGATGAGTTGTTCAATGCGTTGATTGAGTTGGGACAGCAGCCCAAGGAGAAGAGCGATAACGTGTTGATGTTGGAGAAGATCGGCCATTTTATTGATGAGGAAAACCAGCGATTGTTTGGGGTTTTGAAGGCCCAGGGCTTCACCAACTTAGAAATTTCTGAGAAGATCAAAGAGGAGATATCGCTCACCAACATTTTGAAGCGCAGTTTCAAGAACGTAGACGGTGGCTATAATATGATTGGGATGTTGGGTCATGGCGATGCGTTTATCATTCGCGATCCGGCGGGTATTCGTCCATCGCACTACTACATCGACGATGAGGTTGTGGTGGTAGCGAGTGAGCGTGCGGCGATACAAACGGCGTTCAACATTTATCCTGAGGATGTGCAGGAATTGGGTCCGGGTAATGCCTTGTTGGTTCGCAAGAGCGGCCATGTTGAGGAGGTGAATATTTTGGAGCCCACAGAGCGCATGAGTTGCAGTTTTGAGCGTATCTATTTTTCACGCGGAAACGACCAGGCCATTTATCACGAGCGCAAGGAATTGGGTCGATTGTTGGCCAAGCCGGTGATGCAATTGTTGGGCAATGATTTGGTGAATACGGTGTTCAGTTATGTGCCGAACACTGCGGCCACGAGTTTTTACGGGTTGATTGATGGTATTCATGAGATTCGGAGGGATTTGCAGGCCGATGCCTTATCGAAGATCGATGTGAAAAACGAGCCCGAGAAGGTGAAGGAGATTTTGAGTTGGCGTCCGCGCAGGGAAAAGATTTTGGTGAAGGATGTGAAGATGCGCACGTTTATTACGAATGATTCTGACAGGGATGATTTGGTGGGACACGTGTACGACATTACGTATGGTGTGGTGAAGAGTTGGAACGATACGTTGGTGATCATGGACGATAGTGTGGTTCGTGGAACTACGTTGAAGAAGAGCATTTTGCGGATTTTGGATCGGTTGGAGCCCAAGCG
>JAHEMG010000133.1 GCA_024643755.1 Flavobacteriales bacterium
CACCCGAACATCTTCATTCTGTCTGATGAGATTTATGAGAAAATCAATTACAGTGCGGCGCATTGCAGTTTGGCGGAATATCCTGAATTGTTCGATCGCATTGCTGTAATCAATGGATTGTCAAAGGGATACGCAATGACGGGCTGGCGCATGGGCTATTTGGCCGGTCCAAAAGAATTGGTTGCTGCCTGTGACAAAATTCAAGGATTGATGACCAGCGGGGCAAACTCGGTGGCGCAAATGGCCAGCGTAACGGCTTTTGAAGGTCCGCAAGATACCGTGCTGCACATGAAAAATGTTTTCGAAAAACGAAGAAATGCATTTCATGCCGCGCTGTCACAGATACCCAACCTGCCCTGCAATTTGCCCGATGGCGCATTTTACTTATTTCCAGACGTGAGCCATTATTTGGGTAAAACCACCCTGGATGGTAATGTATTGAATACAGCCGATGATTTGTGCTTGTATCTGCTCGACAAAGGCCATGTTTCGGCGGTTTCGGGAGAGGCATTCGGACATGCGAGCTGCATTCGATTGAGTTATGCTGCGGCGGAGGAGCAACTTACCAAGGCGGCGCAAAGAATTGCGGAGGCGTTGAAAAATCTCCGTGATTGAGCCGTATTTTTGTGTCGATGAATCAGATACAAACTCTCTTTAGTTCTTTTTCAAAAAAGCGCGTGCTCATCGTGGGCGATGTAATGATTGATAGTTACATCATCGGCAAAGTAGACCGTGTATCGCCCGAAGCCCCAGTGCCTGTGGTGGATGTTACTGGATTCGACCAACGGTTAGGTGGTGCAGGAAACGTAGCATTGAACGTAAAAGCGATGGGCGCGATTCCCGTTTTATGTTCGGTGGTTGGACAGGATAAAGAAGGAAAAGATCTTCGCGACATTATGATCAACAATGGTTTATCGTGCAGCGGATTGATTCATTCAGATAAGCGTAAAACCACAAACAAAACCCGTGTATTGGGCAATAATCATCAGTTGTTGCGCATCGATCATGAGATCACCACCGATTTGGATGTGGTAGATTCGTTCTTGCTGGAACAGCGTTTCGCAGAGGAGTTGGAAAATTGCGATGTGGTCATTTTCGAAGACTACAACAAGGGTGTACTTCATAGCAAAAACATCCAAACCCTGATTAAAAAATGTCTAGAAAAAGGCATTCCTACCGTGGTTGATCCCAAGAAGGCCAACTTCCTCGAATACAAACATGTTACCTTATTCAAACCCAATTTGAAAGAAATCAAAGAAGGGTTGAAAATCGATACAGACCTTTCGGATCGAGAATCGGTGACCCAAGCCATCGAGAAGTTGATGGAACAATTGGGAAACCAAATGACTTTGGTTACTTTAAGCGAGCGCGGCGTTGTGATTCGCACGCAGAAGGACACCCATCACATTCCTGCCCATGTGCGCACCATTGCGGATGTGAGTGGCGCTGGAGACACGGTAGTTTGTTTGGCAGCATTGTGTTTGAGTGCCAAGACCGATGCCAGTACCTTGGCGGAGATTAGTAATTTGGCTGGCGGACTGGTGTGTGAAAAAACCGGCGTAGTGCCGATCAACAAAGAACAGTTGTTGGCAGAAGCCATTCGCGTTTTGGGATCTTAATTTTTCCTTGGGTGTATTGATACTGCCCGATGATATAAAAAGAAAAGGCCGTCAATTGACGGCCTTTTCTTTTTATTCGACACTTAATCGTTAACGTAACAAAGTGAGTGTTCCGTCGTATTTGTAAACTTTGTCCTCCAAAGAGGTAACCTCTACGTGATAAACGTATACGCCTTGCATACATTCAACGCCGTTGGCATATCCATCCCAACCTTTGGTCAGATCATTGGTTTCATACAATTTTTCTCCCCAACGGTTGTAGATCGACATTTGGAATGTCTTATAGTTCAAAGCTGCCACGTTGAACGTGTTGTTTCTGTTTGGACCTGCTTGATCTGGTGTGAACACATCAGGAATAAACACGATGATATCGGGTCCAATGTGCACTGTCTTGTAGGCAGTATCCTTACAACCTTTATCTGTGGTTACGATCAAAGCAATCTTGTACGTTGCGGTATCTTTACCATAAGAGTATTGGGTATTCTTAGCGGTAGAGGTGTCATCCATCAAGGTTGGTACACCGAAATCCCACAAGTAACGCAATGTTGGATTGAAAGGAGATGCTGTCACTGATGACTGATTGTACATCTTAAACTTAGGCAATGCAACAGTTGTGTTGGTTGGATCGGTATAGAACGACGCCACAGGGATTGGATACGCCTCCACGGTGGTTACTGAGGTGTCTTTACAGTTACCTGCAGTATTGTTGGCTACCACGCTCACGTTATATCTGCCCTGGGTTGGGTAGATTACATTGGCGGGGTTCTGCAAGATCGAAGTATCTCCATTGCCGAAATCCCAACGGTAGGCCATTTGGTTTGAAGGTATGCCACGGTTGTCATTCACTGTCCATGTGGTTGTCAAAGGCACACAACCTGTTTGTGCCAAGATGGGCGTTAAGTCAGGGTATTGGTGCAAGATGATTTCGATGCTGTCGCTGGCTTGCGGACATACATCGTTGGCAATTGCTGTGGTGGTTACCTTCAAGAAGGCACCTTTCTGCACTTTGTCTTGGGCTCCGTGAACATACAAGGTATTCTCGGTGGTGCTTCCGCCTGCAAACGTTCCATCACTCATGGTGCCACTGGCATGTTTCTGCAAGGTCCACTGAACTTTGGCATCGCT
>JAHEMG010000016.1 GCA_024643755.1 Flavobacteriales bacterium
CACAGGGTTGATTTCAAACATGGCGCTATCGGTTTCATCGTAGGCGCGATACAAGGCAGAAACAAAAGTTACCATTTCCTTGAACGCTTTGCCTTCCAATCCCAAGTTAAACGCAATTTTGCGCGCTTGGAATGGCTGCAATCCCACAGCAGGATTTACCCACTCTTTGTGGATTTTCTCTGGGTGCTGCTCAGCTACTTCTTCGATATCCATACCGCCTTCGGTGGTGTAGATGATCACGTTTTGTTTGGTAGCACGATCGAGCAATACACTCATGTAATATTCTTTTGGCTCGCTGGCACCGGGATAAAACACGTCTTGAGCAACCAAAACCTTGCTTACCAGTTTACCAGCTGCACCGGTTTGGATGGTCACCAAAGTGCCGCCCAACAAATTCTTGGCGATTTCTGATGCTTGCTCAGGGTTCTTGGCCACTTGAACACCGCGCTGTTCACTGCCTTGAATTTTACCTTTACCGCGTCCGCCGGCATGGATTTGTGCCTTTACCACACACCAATCAGATTGGAAATGTTCTTTTACTTTTTGGGCTGCCTCCAAGGCTTGCTCGGGCGTTTCTGCTACGAATCCCTCTTGTACGGCTACACCGTATGTCTTCAGGATTTCTTTGGCTTGATACTCGTGGATATTCATGTTGATGCGAGAATGCTAGATTATTGCGACGCGAAAATAACTAACTTTGACCCAATTAAGGGCACAATTTGGCGTTTTCATGATGGTTTTCTGCAAGAATTTACACAAGCACTATGGACATTTGCATGTAGTGAAGGGCGTGAACTTAGAAATTCAGGCCGGTGAGATCGTTGCTATCGTGGGCGCAAGCGGCGCTGGCAAGAGTACTTTGCTGCAACTATTAGGCACCTTGGACCAGGCCGATGAAGGCGAAATCCTGATCAATAACACCAACATTACAGCCCTCAGCGGAAAGAAATTGGCGCAATTCAGAAACAAACAAGTAGGATTTGTCTTTCAATTCCACCAGTTACTGCCCGAATTCACCGCCTTAGAAAATGCAATGATGCCCGGATTAATCAGCGGCCTATCGAACAAAGTGGCCGAAAAACGCGCTGCTGAGTTATTGGATTATTTGGGACTTTCGAACCGACATCATCACAAGCCTGCTCAACTCTCTGGTGGAGAACAACAACGGGTGGCCATTGCAAGGGCGCAATTCAACCAACCGCAAGTCATTTTTGCCGATGAACCAACGGGCAATCTCGACACGGCCAACGCAGAAATCATCCATCAGTATTTCAAACAGTTGCAACGCGATTTCAACCAAACCATGGTCATCGTTACCCACAATACCGCATTGGCCAATATCGCCGATCGCACTTTGCGGATGCAAGACGGAATTCTCCAATAACAGTTAGGGCCCCGCTGCGCGGGGCCCTAACCATCACTTTACTAAACCTATACAAATCACTGCTGATTTCTTCATCACTCGCGCATTTCGTAACGCGACTTGCCATTCCAACCCATACTCACACCAAAACGAACGCCGTATTTACCCGGAACCAAATACAAATTCACGGGCAAATTCAATTTTCCTGATTTCAAGGTCTTGCCCGCAGCAAACAAAAACCCGGTAGTGAATGTCACATCGCCCCTACTATCAGGAACACTGCGCGTCATCGCACTCGCCGCATAGCTCGTTGTCCATGTTTTGCCATTGTCAACAGAATACTCGTCTAAATATTTTGAAAACGAGAACGTAGGACCAAAGGCGAATTCCCAGCCGCTTACGTTGTTACGCAACCCATTCAAAAACGTCACGCTCGGAATAAACCTACCCTGATCCAAGCCAGTAACCGTAGGAATGAACTCGAACAATGCCTGAAAATTCCCCTCGTTCAAATACTGCTTCTCAAACTGATACCCAAACTGAAACATGTAAGGCATGCCATCGTATCCGCCTTCGTTGGTTGGACGTCTGATGATTGCTGCAGATTCCCCAGTAAGTACGGTAACACCCATTCTCGGACCATCGCTCTTCAAGCGCAACTGGTATGGGTTGTTAATGGAATTGTCGAACTCGGCCTTTTTGGTCAATTTGTTCACCAAATCTTGGTCATTCGCCTTGCCAAACAATTCGTTCATCGTAACACGGATCATCGAAAGCTCATTGCCAGGAATGTTCAAAAACTCCTTCACATAGCTCTTTTCAAATACCCCCGATTCTACATCCAACAAACGCACACTCACATTCACGTTTTCTCCCAATTGAGAAATACTGCCCGTGATGATTTTTTGCACCTTCAACCGCTTGCCAAATTCCGCCAAACAAATTTTCGAGAAACAGCCGGTCATTTTTAGGGTGTCGCGCTTGGCGATGTACTCTATGTCATACTTGTCCATCACCTCGAAATCCCCAAATCGCACCAACTCATTGATAATGTGCTGAATGCATTGGCTTTGGTTGGCGGCAGTATATCCACGCGTATCAAAATCAATGATAGCGATGGTTGGTTTGCCCGCAACTTGGGCGCTTGTGCGGGTGGCAAACAAAGCCAAAACCAATACCACAAGCACTTTGAAACAATTGATAAGATTCTTTTTCATGGGTTTATTTTTTTCAAAGGTCGATGTACCACCCCAGCAAACCTTACGGATTACCGCAGAAGACAAATTTCATTTTAAGGATTTTAGCATAAATCACTACCCCATCGCCCAATAATTGCATTTTTCGCAAAGATTCTCATCATTTTTTGTGAAAAGTTGCATTTTTTGCAACAGAAATTTTTTAGCTTTACGGAAAATCGCAAATAGTTATGTCGAACACCGTACAGAATAATTTCATCGAATTGCTGAAACGCTCCGCCCCCATGCACATCAGCTTGGCGGAAGAACTCAGTGAATTATTGCAAATCAGCCTCGATTCGGTATACCGACGTTTGCGCTGTGAAACCGACATTACCCTCTCCGAAACCTTCGCCATCTGCAAGCACTTCAACATCCCACTTGAGGCCCTGTCTGAAGTCAACTCCAACATGGTGGCCTTCCGCATCAACAAACTCACCGCCGATTCAGAGAGCTTTTACCAATACCTCCAAGTACTTCATGGCGATTTGTCGTGGATGATGAAATACCCCAACCACCGCCTCATTTACGCCGCAGAGGATTTGCCGGTATTCTATCACTTCTTCTTCCCCAAACTGGCCCAATTCAAAATGATGTATTGGAACAAGAGCATCCTTAACTCCACCGCTTTGCAAGGCAGAAAAGTGGAAGAAATTCAGTTGCCCAACATCTGGCTCGAAGAAGTGCCCAAACTACGCGATATGTTCATGAGCATCCCAACCACTGAGCTTTGGAACGACGACACCCTGAAGAGCACCATTCAACAGATAAAATTCTATTGGGAAGCTGGATTTTTTGCGGAAAAAGAAACCGTTTTGAGCGTCCTTGAAGACCTCGACGGCATCCTCGCCATGGCCTCCAAGCAAGCCGAAAATGGCAAGAAATACAACCCACTAAAAAACCTATCCAACGACACCGAATACGCCCTGTATGGCTCGGAGTTGATGATTGGCAACAATACAGTTTTCCTTACGTCTGATACGCACCAAGCGAGTTATATCGGACACAATTCGTTCAATTTCATTCGATCCAACAACCGCTATTTCAACGAGATCACTGAACATTGGCTCAACAACATGATCTCCAAAAGCACTCCGCTGAGTTTGGTGGCAGAAAAATCTAGAAATCAGTTTTTCAAAGGAATTTATAACAGCGTTGACAAATTCCGTCAGCAAGTCATCCAAGACTAACCCACCCCGTTTTCATTTACCGCATGCGCGACCTGGCCCATCAAATACTCAGCAAACATTGGGGATACGATGCGTTTCGACCAGGCCAATTGGCGATTGTAGAAAGTCTCATGCAGGGGAATGACACCCTGGCCTTGCTTCCAACCGGCGGTGGCAAAAGCATCTGCTTTCAGGTTCCAGCGGTATCAAAATCCGGCACCACCTTGGTTGTTTCTCCGCTCATCGCCCTGATGAAAGACCAGGTAGAAACACTCAATCGCAAAGGCATACCTGCAGCGGCATTGCATGCGGGATTGTCACGACAAGAGATCCAAAACACCTTGGAAAGGGCGCTACACGGGACTTACAAACTGCTATACGTATCACCAGAGCGGTTGGCCACCCAAAATTTTCGGGGGTATTTGCCCAACCTCAACGTGCAATTGTTGGTGGTAGACGAAGCCCATTGTATTAGCATGTGGGGACAGGATTTCCGTCCTTCCTACCAACGTTTATCAGAGCTGCGACAGTTGCTGCCTGGGATTCCAATGGCGGCCTTTACGGCCAGTGCGCCTGCGTGGATCCAAGACGACATCATACAGGGATTGCAACTGCGCAAACCCTATATTCATCTGGGCGATTTTTCGCGGAACAACCTCATTTTTCACGCATTGGAAAGTCAAGACAAAGCCAACCACATCGTTCGAATTTTGGGGCGATCACAGGGCAGTGCTTTGGTCTTTGGCCATACCCGAAAGTCGGTAGAAAACCTTTGCAGGATACTGATAGAAAAAGGCATTTCCGCCAGTTTTTACCATGCAGGGTTATCGAACAGCGAGCGCAGCGAGCGCCAAAACCAATGGGTAAACAACACCGTTCGCGTGATGGTTTGCACCAATGCCTTTGGGATGGGGGTTGACAAACCCGATGTGCGGCTGGTCATTCACAGCTTCCCACCCAAAAACCCTGAAGATTACTACCAGGAGGCCGGCCGTGCCGGCCGGGATGGTCAGTTAAGCCATTGCGTGCTCCTACACCACCCCAACGATTGGAAAGAAATTCACGAATCGCTCCTGCAACAACACCCCTCCGAGGAAATCTTAAAGCACGCTTACCATGGCATACTCAACGCCCTGGGAATCTCCGATGGCGAAGGCGAATGGCAATCACACCCCGTAAACTTAGCCCTCATCGCCCAGCAACTCAACCTGCATCCCAAAAACCTATATTATGCCGTGAAAGCCCTGGAAATACTAGGACAGTGGCAGTGGATGGAAGGCAACTGGCAACCCGCCACCGTCATGATGACCGGCCCCCACGATGAAATCTATGCGTTCAAAGAACAACATCCCGCCTATGGCATCCTACTCGATAGTCTGCTACGCGGACATGGTGGCATTTTTGATCACCCCGTAAATATTCATGAGGCGTCATTGGCCCGCCGACTTCGTAAAGGCGATTTTGATCGCGAAGTATCCAACGAAGAAATCTTGCAAGTGCAACGCATGTTGGGGCAAATGGAAAAGCTGCAATTAATGCGCTATCAACCCGCAACAGAATGGCCCATGCTCTCCCTTACTGAATCGAGAAGTCTCTACCCTAGCCTGAACATGCCTCTGCTGCAGCGACTGCTCCACAGAAGACTGGAAGCCCTTGACCAACTCATCCACTATGCCCAAAGCAACGAATGCAGGAGTGCCTTTTGGCGCAGTCATTTTACGGCAGAAACACAGCCGCCATCCTGTGGAACATGCGATGTTTGTAAAAGAAAAGACCGCATCGCGGGCGATGCTAAGAGTCGAAAATTTTGGCACAACGAATTGTTAAAACACCCCAACAGCAAAGTATCCTACGTGCTCAAGCACTTCCCGGTAACCCAACAGCAATTATTGATAGAAACGTTGCGCATTATGCTCGACGAAGGTTGTATCATTGAAAACGAAAACCAAACACTCTCATGGGTAGGCGAATCATTTTTACAGTAACCAACGATTTGGCGTTTGACCAGCGAATGCAACGCATTTGCGGCAGTTTGGCGGCCGCAGGTTACGCAGTAACCTTGGTCGGCCGCCTCAAAAAAGACAGTCGCACCCTCAAAACCGAACCCTACCAGCAAATCAGACTGAAGCGATTACTATTCACCAAAGGCAAGCTGTTTTACCTAGAATTCAATCTGCGATTGCTGTGGTATTTGCTATTTGCACCCACCGATGCCATTTGCAGCATTGATCTCGACACCACCATGCCCGGCATTTTGGTTGCAAAACTTCGCCGAAAGCACCATATTTTCGACGCCCATGAACTCTTCACCCACGTTCCGGAAGTCGCCCGGAGAAAGCGCGTACAAGCCGTGTGGACATGGGTGCAGCGCTTTACCTTTCAGCATACCGATAGCGCTTATACCGTTGGACCGGCCATTGCGGCGTATTTTCAAGAGCACTACCACCGACCTGTGGGCGTAGTCAGGAACATGCCCAAATCAACAAATGCGATGCCTCAGGGCGATGCCTCTGGGAGTCCGGGCGATGCGTCTGCTAGTCCGGGCGATGCGTCTGCAAATCCTCAATCCCCTTCAAACCCCTTTGCTTGGCTGAGCGATAAACGATTCATGTTATATCAGGGGGCATTGAATGAAGGACGTGGACTGGAGCCGTTGATCGCGGCCATGAAAGACATTCCTTGCGATTTGGTTTTGGCCGGCGAGGGCGATTTGAGTGCCTCACTGAGAGCGCTGGTAGCCCAAGCAAATCTGTCGCACAAAATCCATTTCCTCGGCATGATCGCCCCGCAACAATTGCCACTGCTCACACCATTGGCCTACTTGGGTTACAACGTGAGTGAAAATGTGGGACTCAGTTATTACCTATCGCTCAACAACAAATTCTTTGATTACACCCAGGCGCGGTTACCAAGTTTGGTGAACCCATACCCTGAATATACGAAATTATTGGCAGAATTCCAAGTCGGACTGCCCACTGAGCCCACGACCGCATCCATTGTAGCCAATGCCAATCAGGTACTGGGCGATGTTTCATTGCATGCACGGATGAAGGCGGCCTGCGAAGCAGCCGCCGCCCATTGGCAGTGGGAAGTTGAACAACAACAGCTCCTATTGATCTACCAAAATTTGTTTGATAAAAAGTTAGACCGTCAACCCATCAACACCAACCCATAACACAGACCGTGAAGATTTCCCACATCCATATCATCGCTTTTGACCTGCCCTTCCCTCCCGATTACGGAGGGGCCACCGATATTTACCACAAAATTCGCAGCTTGTATGATTTGGGTGTAAAAATCACCCTCCACGTTTTTCTCTATAAAGGCAAAATGCCCGCGCCGGCGTTGGAAACGCTAACAGAAAAAACGCATTACTACTACCGCCGCCGCTGGGTAAACCCCTTCTGGGGATCTAAACCCTATGTAGTTACCACACGGAATAGCGAAAAACTCATGCGCAACCTGCTGCTCGATGATCATCCCATCTTGTTTGAAGGCCTCCATACAACGGCCTATTTGGGTCGACCCGAACTCAAACACCGCACCATGGTGGTCCGTGCCCACAACGTGGAGCACAACTACTACCGCGCGCTCGGCGAAGCCGAGCGCCGCTGGATCAAACAGAAATTTTTCTTCCTCGAAGCAAAACGATTGCAAAGCTATGAGCCCATCCTCAATCAAGCCCATGCCATCGCCGCCATATCGCCCATGGAAACTGCGTATTTCCAGAAAACCTACGGACATACCCATTACATCCCCGCATTCCACTCCAACTCTAAAGTTATGTCGCTTCAAGGCAAAGGCGACTACGTACTCTACCACGGCAACCTATCCATCCCAGAAAATGATCGCGCTGCCATTTACCTGGTAAAAGAAGTCTTCCCCCTGCTCTCACAACCCTGCATCGTGGCCGGCTCAAACCCCTCGCAAATGTTGCAAAATGCAGCCGCCAAATACCCCCACATCCAAATCAAAGCCAATCTCACAGCCGAAGAAATATTCGACCTGGTGCGCAACGCCCACGTCAACACCCTGGTAACCTTCCAATCTACCGGCATCAAACTCAAACTGCTCAACGCGCTTTACCGGGGCCGACACATCGTGGCCAATACCCCCATGGTGGAAGAAACCCAACTAGAATCGCTGTGTCAAGTTTCAGACGACCCGAAAGCCATGGCGCACATCATCAAACAATGTTTTTTACAGCCCTTTGAGCAAAGCGATATCAACCATCGCGAAGAAATACTCGGCAATACCTTCAACAACCTCGACAACGCAAAACATCTCATGGAACTGTTTTAACCGTGAAAGATTGAAAGAGGCAGCATCACCGCCAACAACCCCAATCCGCAGAAGCAATTATAATTTAAACGAATACCCCAACCCAAAAATCCAGCTGTTCTGCCAAGCACTGGCACCCGGCTTCACCAAATCCTTGTCGTATATCGAAATCAACGTGTAATTCACGTTTAAGTATTTCGAAATCTTCGCCACCAACGCAAAATCGATGCGCGAATCCAAACTGGCATCTTCCGACACATACGGTGCAAAACCCAAGTAGTTGAATTTCATCGTCACCTTCTTTTTTGTGCCCAACTCCCGCTGTAAACCCATCTGAATCTGCACCCCCATCTGATTGTCTAAGAACTTACCCTTGGGCACACGGGCGATGGTCGCCTCATTCCGAATCTCATACAACAGCTGATTCAAAACATACGTTTGCTTTAGGGTGACGTAACCCATGCGGACATAAAACGTGGGTAGTGGCTTATACTCCATCCCCAAAGCAAACTGGGTCTGTCCCTGACTCATGAAACTCGAATTCAACGTCCCCACTTCCCTGCCAATAACATTCCGAGAGTATCGAAAACCCGGCAACATCTGCGTTTGAAAGTTCAACCCCCCAAAGATTGACATCCCCGGTTGAGCAGAAACCGTGTGTCCCAACTTACTATCCAAAAACACGTTGTCTATGTTCTTCTTGTTCACCCGATACCGCACCCCATAGTTGTCGTACTGACGGGCCGAAACCATCCCCAAATTCACCTTGAAAATATTATCAAAACTGGTATTGGGACGTTTCACCTGGGCAAAAGCACTCATAAAACCGTTGGCAGTGATGTTGTTGAAGCCACCGCTCGACCAGTTTGGCGATGAGCCCGAGAACGAAACCGTAGAACCAAAATCGGCCCCATAGGTCAATATGCGATGCGCGTTTGAATCACGGTGATACTGATGTTTGGTGGGTTCGGCATCATTTCCGCCAGCAAATGCCTCAGCGCGCTGCGAGAAAAGCAATCCCAAAACCAATAAAAACATCAACCGCATTTCGGCCGCAAATATCTGCTTGGCGCAGCCAACATCCTTGATACCCTGCGAAGAGTTGTTCCGCTGCAGCCACATTGTAAAAGAAATTGAACAGTTAGGCCGTTGGGGGCGTTTCGTCGTCATCCTGCACAATGATCGTTTTGGCTTTATTCATGGCTTTTACCACCAAAAACAATACAAACGCCACAATGAAAAAGTGCAGAACATTGGCAATCAACTTACCGTAATTAAAGGGACCAAACCGCAAATCATCCAACTTGGCCCATCCTCCCACCAAGGCAATCAGGGGCATGATGAGGTCGTTCACCAAGCTATTCACAATGTTCTGAAAAGCGGAACCGATAATCACAGCCACCGCTAAATCAACCACGTTACCCCGGTTAACGAACTCCTGAAATTCCTTAATAATGCGCATAGTTAAGGCAAATTAATGCCGAAAATCTTAGCCTTCCAAGCCCATTTTCGAAGAGGCGCGCTTGCGTTCGTTCTCATCCAAGAAAATCTTCCGCAAACGGATGTTTTCTGGCGTAACTTCTACATACTCATCCTCTTGAATGTATTCCATGGCTTCTTCCAAAGAAAACTCCCTTGGTGGCGCCAACACTGCGTTGTCGTCTTTACCCGCCGCACGGAAGTTGGTCATTTGCTTGGCAGTACACAAGTTCACCACCAAATCACCGGGCTTGATGTGCTCACCCATGATTTGTCCGGTATACACATCCACACCAGGGTGAATGAAGAATGTACCGCGGTCTTTCAACTTATCCATACTGTAAGGCGTAGCGATACCCTTTTCCTTGCTGATCAATACCCCGTTGATACGCATGGGCATCGGACCTTTCCAGGGCTCATACTCTTTCAAGCGGTGCGCCATGATGGCCTCACCTTGAGTGGCTGTCAACAAATTGTTACGCAATCCAATCAAACCACGTGATGGGATATCAAACTCCAAACGAACCATATCGCCCTTAGGCATCATGCTGGTCATTTCGCCTTTGCGCTGACTCGCATACTCGATTACTTTTCCGCTATGCTCTTCAGGCACATCCACCGTCAATACCTCGATTGGCTCGAACGTTTTACCGTCGATTTCTTTCAAAATGACACGGGGCTGTCCCAACTGCAACTCATACCCTTCTCTGCGCATGGTTTCTACCAATACACCCAAGTGAAGAATACCGCGACCAAACACCAACCACTGGTCGGCAGAGTTGGTTTCTTGCACACGCAACGCCAAGTTCTTCTCGGTTTCCTTCATCAAACGCTCCTTGATTTTTTGGCTCGTTACGAATTTACCTTCCTTACCAAAGAATGGACTGTTGTTGATGGTAAACAACATGCTCATGGTTGGCTCATCGATTTTCATCGTTGGCATCGCCTCAGGATTTTCGAAATCTGCAATGGTGTCACCAATTTCAAAATTCTCAATACCTGTAATGGCACAAATGTCACCGCAGGCTACTGATTCTACCTTTCTGCGACCCAAACCATCAAAAATGAAGAGTTCTTTTACGCGTGATTTTTCAATTTTGCCATCGCGCTTCACCAAAGAAACAGGCATATTCTCTTTCAAACCACCGCGGTGCAATCGACCAATGGCGATACGACCGGTGTAATTACTATAATCCAAGCTGGTGATTTGCAACTGAGGAGTGCCTTCACGCACTATCGGCGCAGGAACCACTTCCAAAATGGTATCCATCAAGAAAGTCAAATCAGCTGTTGGGTTCTTATAATCGGGACCAAACCAACCATTTTTACCTGAACCAAATACGGTGGTAAAATCCAATTGGTCTTCGTTGGCGCCCAAGTTGAAGAACAAATCAAAGATATCGTCATGGGTTTTGTCGGGATCACAGTTCGGCTTATCTACCTTATTGATCACCACAATCGCTTTTTTACCCAAAGCCAACGCTTTTTGCAACACGAAACGCGTCTGTGGCATCGGACCTTCAAACGCATCCACCAACAACAATACGCCATCGGCCATGTTCAATACACGCTCTACCTCACCACCGAAATCGGCGTGACCGGGAGTATCGATGATGTTGATTTTGGCACCTTTCCATTGTACACTGACGTTTTTTGCCAAAATGGTGATACCACGCTCGCGTTCCAAATCGTTGTTATCGAGGATCAACTCCCCAATTTCTTGGTTTTCACGGAACAAACGGGCTTGGTGCAACATTTTGTCGACCAGTGTGGTTTTACCATGGTCAACGTGCGCAATGATGGCGATATTTCTGATGGGCGTAGACATTTATCTGTTAAAAAGTCCGCGAATTTCGGCATAATATTCCACAACTCACTATCTACATGGATTTTGTTTTTGTGAAATCTGCAAACCCCTACCTTTGCAGCCTCATTTATGGCCTTCGAATCCGAAATCGCAAAACGCAAAACTTTCGCCATCATCGCCCACCCCGATGCAGGAAAAACCACCCTCACAGAGAAATTTCTTTTGTTTGGTGGACAGATCCAAACGGCCGGTGCAGTGAAAAACAACAAAATCAACAAAGCCACCACCTCCGATTTCATGGAAATTGAAAAACAAAGGGGTATTTCGGTGGCTACATCGGTGATGACCTTCCACTACAAAGACAAGTGGGTCAATATTTTGGATACGCCCGGACACAAAGACTTTGCCGAGGACACCTATCGCACGCTTACCGCTGTAGACAGTGTAATTTTGGTGATCGACTGCGTAAAAGGGGTTGAGGAACAAACCGAAAAACTCATGGAAGTCTGTCGGATGCGCAACACCCCCGTGATCGTGTTCGTCAACAAAATGGACCGCGACGGCAAAGACCCCTTCGATTTGCTCGAAGAACTTGAAGCCAAACTCAACATCGGTGTGCACCCCATGAGCTGGCCCATCAATGGCGGGAAAGACTTCAAAGGCGTATACCTACTCCACAACCAATCGCTCAACCTGTTTGAAAGCAGCAAAACCAAAATGGCCGATGACGTTGTCAAAATCAACGGCCTTGCCGATCCCCAAATCGATACCATCCTCAATGCCAAAGACGCGAGCAAATTGCGCGATGACGTTGAACTGATCGATGGCGTATACGGAGAACTGTCGCAAAGTGATTACCTCAACGCCAAAACCGCCCCCGTTTTCTTCGGCTCGGCCCTGAACAGCTTCGGGATCCAAGAATTGCTCGACACCTTTATTGAGGTTGCGCCGAACCCCCTGCCCCGCGCCACCACCAAACGCGAAGTTGAACCCAATGAAGCCAAATTTTCGGGTTTTGTTTTCAAAATACACGCCAACCTCGACCCAAAACACCGCGATAGAATTGCCTTTTTGCGGGTATGTTCTGGAAAGTTTGAGCGAAACAAGAACTTCAAGCATGTACGTCTCGACAAGCAACTAAAATTTGCCAACCCCTACCTCTTTTTGGCCCAGTCTAAGGAGGTGATGGACGATGCCTATCCGGGCGATGTGGTGGGTTTGTACGATACAGGAAACTTCAAAATTGGCGATACCCTAACCGAGGGCGAAAGCTTCATTTTCAAGGGCATTCCGAGTTTCTCACCAGAAATATTCAAGGAACTCATCAACACAGACCCTATGAAGAGCAAACAGTTGGAGAAGGGAATTCAGCAGCTGACCGATGAAGGATTGGCTTCTTTGTTTGTGCAGGAATTGGGCAACCGAAAGTTTGTAGGCACGGTGGGAGAACTCCAGTTCGAGGTATTGCAGTATCGTCTAGAACACGAATACGGCGCCAAGTGTAGGTTTGAACCGCGCAGCATTCACAAGGCCTGCTGGATGAGCGGCGAAGAGGCAGATTTGAAAGACTTTATGAAGTACCGTCAAACGAACATCGCCTACGACAAAGACAATCAACCGGTATTTTTGGCAGAAACCGCCTTTATTTTAAGGATGGCCGAAGAAAAATACCCAAATATTACTTTCCATACAACCAGCGAGTTTAAAGTGTGATTCAAAGGAATCCATTATCTTCGCATCACAATTTAAGTAACTTCTATTCATGAAATTCGATATTGCAGTCATCGGTAGCGGTCCTGGAGGCTATGTAGCCGCCATTCGCGCCGCCCAGTTGGGCAAGAAAGTTGCCATCATTGAGAAAGCCGATTTAGGCGGTGTTTGTTTGAACTGGGGTTGTATCCCAACCAAAGCGTTGCTGAAAAGCGCGCAGGTGTTCGACTACATCAACCACGCGGCCGATTACGGTATCACCGTAAAAGAGCACAAAGCCGACTTCGAAGGAATGGTAAAACGTTCTCGCGGTGTGGCAGAAGGCATGAGCAAGGGTATCGCCTTCTTGATGAAGAAAAACAAAATTGAAGTCATCAAAGGTGCTGCAAAATTGGCGGGTAAAGGCAAAATCTCTGTAACCGGAGAGGACGGCAAAGCCCAAATCGTTGAAGCAGACCACACCATTTTGGCTACTGGTTCACGCAGTCGCGAATTGCCAAACGTAAAAATCGATGGCAAACACGTGATCGGATACCGTGAAGCCATGGTATTGCCAAAACAACCCAAAGAATTGATCATCATCGGCTCTGGTGCCATCGGAATGGAGTTCGCTTACTTCTATGCCAGCATCGGAACCAAAGTAACCATCGTAGAATTCATGCCCCGCATCCTTCCCATCGAAGATGAAGAAGTGAGCAAAGCCATGGCGATGGTATACAAAAAGCGTGG
>JAHEMG010000018.1 GCA_024643755.1 Flavobacteriales bacterium
CCATGGCCGACCAAGACGATAACAACCCCAAAGAACCCATTCTCGCTGCCAATGACGGTGCTAGTGGTGTGGGCGTAATCCTTGAATTGGCGCGCATTCTGCACAGCGAAAAACCTGAATGGGGCGTTGATTTCATTCTGTTCGATGCCGAAGATTTGGGGGTATCAGAAATCGAAAACTCATTCTGTTTGGGCAGCCAATACTGGGGCAAAAACCCACACATCCCCAACTACAAAGCCAATTTCGGCGTACTGCTCGATATGGTTGGTGGCAAAGATGCCAAATTCATGTGGGAAGCCAACTCCAACCAATACGCCAACTGGATTTTGGTACATACCTGGCAAATCGCCAAGGAATTGGGGCATGATAACCACTTCCAGTTGCAGAACATTGGGGCTATCACAGACGACCATAAATACGTGTACGAGGCCACAAAAATTCCCATGATTGACATCATTCAGTATAACGAAAATACCGGTTTTGCACCCTATTGGCATACCCATGACGACAACCTAGATGCCATCGACAAAAGCACGTTGCAAGCCGTAGGCAATACGCTACTGAACCTCATTTTCAATCCACCGGCCACCCTATGACCACAAAAAACCTAGACCTTCTGGCATTCGCCGCGCATCCCGATGATGTAGAATTGGCCGCCAGCGGAACCATCATCAAACACATACGGATGGGACATCAATGTGGCATCATCGACCTAACGCGGGGAGAATTGGGCACAAGAGGCACTGCCGAAGACCGCGACAAAGAAGCACAAGCCAGTAGTAAAATCTTGGGATTGGCCGTGCGCGACAATTTGGATTTGGGCGATGGCTTCTTTGAAATTAACGACGCCTCTTTGCTAGCAATCGTAACGCAAATCCGGAAATACAAACCACGCATCGTGCTGGCCAATGCCATTAGCGACAGACACCCTGATCACGGCAGGGCTGCCACATTGGTCTCAAGGGCCTGCTTTTTGGCCGGTTTGCCCAAAATCAAGACAGAATCACTCGAAGCCCACCGTCCGAAGGCCGTTTATCACTACATCCAAGATCGTTTTATTAAACCCGATATCATCATCGATATCAGCGATGTTTTCGAACAAAAAATGGAAGCGATTTTGGCTTTCAAAACTCAATTTTACAACCCCAACAGCACAGAGCCACAGACACCCATTAGCAGCAAAGAATTCATGGAATTCCTAAGCGCACGGGCCCTAGAATACGGTAGAACCATCGGCACCAAATACGGAGAAGGCTTCACCACAGAAAGAACTTTGGGTGCTGACACGCTCTCAAATCTGTTTTAATTTCGTTTGCCCATGACCTACCAACGCAACATGTCGAAAATGCTGATATGGGCCATCCTCGGGATGTTCGTAACCACTTTACAGGCCCAAATCAAACCGGCGGAAATCGTGGCGAACAAACCCTATGTCATCAACCTTCACCCCACGGATACCGGCAGATTTGTGCTGTATCTGCCCATGCCATTTGCCAGTTCTCAGTTTAAACCCGAAGTAGCCAAACTCAAATTACCCCCTGCCACTGAAGTGCACGCCATCCACTTGGTTTACACAAGGTACAAACAAGTAGATACTTTCAATCAGCCCAAACTCAATTTGAGACGATTGAATAACTTGAAATTGATTTGGCCAGAATTATTCAAGCAGTCCGACATCCAATGGCGCGTTTTTGAGCAAAAATCTCCCAAAACATTGGAAGCTGCCGAGGGCTGTTATCACGGATTCGTGGTTTACCTCAAAAGTCGACCCCCCAAAGCAGAAACCGAACGAGAAATCGCCAAGATAGACAGGATCGTTGAGAGCTATAAAGACACCCAAATTTGGATTCCAGAAAAGGTCAGTTACCGCATCCGCAAACGAGAAGTAGAAACCGGTTACTACCTGCCACACAGCAAAGACAAAAAGAAACAACACATCAAATACACCTCTGCTGGATTGTGGTTTAGAAAGAAAGAAACCCGCATCGTTCGCGATTCTATCCCGCTAAAACGAATCCCCGGACACTTCGAGCGCACGGGCTTTTTCGATACATTCGGCCTTCGAAATACAGACGAATTCAAACTACTTACCCGTAAAAATTGGGGTGGAAAATACGCCGTGGTAGTGGATGTTACAGGTAGTATGACCCCTTACACAGCCCAGGTAATGTTGTGGATGAAACACTCCAAAACATGTTTGGAAAACGGACGTGTGGTCTTCTTCAACGATGGCAATGAAACCCCTGACATGCTCAAGCGAATTGGCTTCTCGGGTGGATTACACTTCGCTGAATCACACACATTCGACACCGTATACAAGACCATGCAAACCGCCATGCGCAGAGGTGATGGGGGCGATATTCCCGAAAACAACCTAGAAGCTTTGATCGCATCACAAAAACGATGGCCCCAGCTCGATAGCTTTATCATGGTCGCCGATAACAATGCTGCCATCAAAGACATATCGCTCATCAAACAAGTCAACAAACCTGTGAACATCATTCTTTGTGGTGTGACCGATAAAATACATCCCCATTACGTAGAACTGGCCGCAAAAACCAATGGCCGCATTTATACCCTAGAAGCAGAAATTACCGACCTCAATAAACTGAAACTTGGCGGCAGAATCGACATCGGCAGATCGGTGTATGAGTACCGCAAAGACGGTTTGGTCAAAGTATTTGATAATTAATTGCCACCATGTCATCATCACAACCCATCGAAACAGACATCATCATCATAGGCGCAGGTCCCGTGGGCTTGTTCACCGTTTTTGAAGCCGGATTGCTCAAATTGCGCTGCCATTTGATCGATGCTTTGCCGCAGCCAGGCGGACAGTTAACGGAAATTTACCCAAAGAAGCCCATCTACGATATACCGGGATTTCCCGATGTTCTCGCAGGAGATTTGATCGACAACTTGATGAAACAGGCCGAGCCGTTTAAACCCGGATTCACCTTGGGAGAGCGCGCTGAAACCATTGAAGCCATTGACGACAACAAGTTCAAGGTAACCACAGACAAAGGCACCGTACACATTGCACCCAACATTGCGATAGCCGGTGGATTGGGCTGCTTCGAACCCCGCAAACCACCCATTGAAAACCTAGCGAATGTTGAAAATCAAGGGGTAGATTACATCATCAAAGACCCTGAAAAATTCAGAAACAAACGTGTTGTCATTGCAGGTGGTGGCGATTCGGCACTCGATTGGACCATCTTCCTCAAAGATGTGGCTGCCGAAGTCACCCTCATACACCGCAGAACACAATTCAGAGGACACTTGGATTCTGTTCAAAAGGTGATGGACATGGATGCGCAAAAAGAAATCCAACTCATTGTAAACAGTGAAGTGGTTCAACTCAAACAAGACCCTACCTCAAACCATCTGAGCGCCGTTGGCATTGCAACCGATGGCACCGAAGAACTCAACTGGGTTGAATGCGATTATTTCTTACCCCTCTTTGGCTTATCGCCCAAATTAGGTCCGATTGCCGATTGGGGATTAAACATCGATAAGGCAGCCATTGAAGTAAACACCTTCGACTACAGCACCAACGTGCCCGGCATTTATGCGATTGGCGATATCAACACATACCCTGGCAAGCTGAAACTGATTTTGTGTGGATTCCACGAAGCCACGCTCATGGTACAAAGTGCATTCAAGCGCATCTACCCCAACAAAAACAACGTGTTAAAGTACACCACCGTAAACGGAGTACAAGGATTCTGATGCTTAGCTTGTTTTTGTTTTACCGCATCCTGAAATGGATATTCCGATTGCTGTTGGCTTTCATCGCGATTTCCCTACTCTGGGTCATCGCCTACCGCTTCATCAACCCACCCAGTACCGCATTGATGCGCAGTCGAGGCAACCTGTACGATACAGAGTGCAATCAAACCTGGGTAAGCTATGACGATATCGGCAACAACATCAAAATGGCCGTGATCTGTGGGGAGGATCAACGATTCAAAGAGCATTATGGATTCGACTTCAAAGCCATCCAAAAAGCCATCCAACACAACATGAGTGGCGGAAAAGTGAGAGGCGCGAGCACCATCTCCCAACAAACTGCCAAAAACGTATTTCTGTGGGAGGGTCGGTCTTGGGTCAGAAAAGGCCTAGAAGTTTGGTTCACAGCCCTGATAGAACTGCTTTGGGGCAAAGAACGCATCTTGGAAGTATACCTCAACATCATCGAATTTGGTCCGAGCGAAGACGCCCTACTCAAAGCCCAATCGTTGCGCGCAGAGGGAATCGATTCGGAAAAAGCACGCATCGCACCGGTATTTGGTGTGGAGGCAGCAGCCCAATTTTATTTTAACACCAGCGCCAATAATTTAACAAAGACCCAAGCAGCCAAACTGGCAAGTATATTACCCTGTCCAAGCAGCTGCGGCATGTCCTCCCCATTTGCCTACAAACATCGTTTATTCATTTTGCGATGCATGCGAAAATGGGGTAAAAAATTGCTACTCTAATTAGCAAAAGGCCAAATTAAAGCCTTTGCGAAAATTGTCGTATTTTTGCAGTAATTCAATTTATGGCAACTACTCAAGACGTATCAGTTGGAAATTTTCTGCGCTACAACGGCGAACTCGTTCAAGTCATCGAATGGCAACACCGCACCCCAGGAAACTTGCGTGCATTCTATCAAGGCAAAATGCGTCGCGTTAAAGACGGCAAATTGGCTGAAAACCGCTTCCGCAGCGGCGAATCTGTTGAAATCGTTCGTGTAGAAACCAAAGAATTGGCTTACCTATATGAAGAAGGCGATGCTTTCATCTGCATGGACAATGAAACCTACGATCAAGTGCCAATCGCAAAATTCATGTTCGGCGAAGGCGCAAAATTCATGAAAGAAGGTGATATCGTTCTTGTGGCATTTGAAGGAGAAACCCCTGTTTCAGCAGAAGCTCCCTCACACGCTGTGGTGGAAATTACCTACTGCGAGCCAGGCATGAAAGGCGATACTGCTACCAACACACTCAAGCCCGCAACCACCGAAACCGGTGCAACTGTGATGGTTCCTTTGTTTGTGAATACAGGTGAGAAAATCAGGGTAGATACCCGCACCGGTAGCTATGTTGAACGCGTAAAATAATCCCGCGTACATGCAACCATTGATGTCGGCCGAAGAAGGCTTTTTGGCTTTCCCTGAATCCGAACTCGCCACCTTGGAAAACGCCAAAGTGGTGGTTCAACTTACCCCTTACGAATACTCTAGCTCCTACCTGATGGGTTCTGATAAAGGTCCCGCCGCCATGGTAGAAGCCAGTCATTTTGTGGAGTTCTACGATGAAGAAATCGATCGTGAAGCCTACAAGAATTTTGGAATCGCTACGCTTCAACCCATCGACTTCACCGGAGCCATCGATGCCGATGCCGTAAAACTTATCGCAGACCAAACCCGCGAACTCCTGAACCTCAACAAATTTGTGGTTTCTTTGGGCTCAGAACACACCGTAACCTACGGATACATGCAGGCCTATGCCGAGAAATACCCCAATATCAGCGTGTTGCAAATTGATGCCCACAGCGATCTTAGGGCCGCCTACCAAGGCAATCCATACTCTCATGCCAGCGTAATGCACCGCATTCACGACATGGGATTAAACTTGGTGCAAGTGGGTATCCGTGCCCAATGTATCGAAGAAAGTCAACTCATCAAATCGTCAAACAACATCCATACCTGGTACGCCCATGATTTGTGGGATAACGATGCTTGGATTGATGACTGTATCGACAAACTGGGCGATGTGGTTTATGTGACCATCGACGCAGATGGATTTGACCCTTCCGTTGCTCCCGCCGTTGGAACCGCAGAGCCAGGTGGACTCACATGGATCCAGGGCTGCAAATTGCTGCGTAGAATTGCCGAAAGAAAACAGGTGGTGGGTTTCGACATCGTTGAAATTGCTCCCAGAGAAAATGATATCCTGACAGAATTTACCATGGCAAAATTGTGTTACAAATTCTTGGGATACTTAGACGTAAATAACAGAATATGACAACGGCTCCAAGAATTTACCTCGACAATGCCGCCACCACACCCATGGCCGCAGAGGTAATCGATGCGATGGTACCCATGATGCGTGAGCACTATGGCAATCCAAGCTCAACCCACGCCCATGGCAGAAAAGTTCGTGGCATCATTGAAGAAGCCAGAGGCACTGTGGCCAAATTGCTTAACTGCGCCCCCGGGGAAATATTCTTTACCTCAGGCGGAACAGAAGCCGATAACCTCGCTCTGCGTGGATCCGTGGCCAAATTGGGTGTTCAAAACATCATATCATCGGCCATCGAACACCACGCCGTATTGCATACTGTAGAAGAATTACATCACCAACAGCATATCGGTTTGGATTTTGTACAACTCGACGAAAAAGGCCACGTAAACATGGCACACCTGTCGCAGTTGCTGCAAGAACGTCCCCATGCCTTGGTAAGTCTTATGCACGCCAACAACGAAATTGGCAACATGATCGACATCCAAGCCGTGGGAGAAATGGTGCACAACGCCAATGGCATTTTTCATTGCGACACTGTGCAGACCATGGGCCATTTCCCCTTCGATTTGAGTCAAGGCCATATCGATTTTTTGGCTGGCGCGGGACATAAATTCAATGGCCCCAAGGGCATCGGATTTATCTACATCAACAAAAAGAACCGCATCGTTCCCCAGATTACTGGTGGAGCGCAAGAACGCGAAATGCGCGGCGGTACCGAGAACGTGATAGGCATCGTAGGATTGGCCAAAGCATTGGAAATCGCTTACCGCGATATCGATGCGAAAAAACAGCACATCACACACCTTAAAACGTCGATGATGGAAATGTTGCGCCAACAAATTCCCGGTGTGAGTTTTAACGGAGATCCCGAAGGCAGAAGCCTTTATACGGTATTAAGTGTTTCTTTGCCCCCCAACGAAATGAGCAGTATGTTGCTGTTCCAACTTGATTTGGCCGGCATATCTTGCAGCGGCGGTAGCGCATGCTCTAGCGGTGCCACCGGTGGTAGCCACGTGATTAATGGCATCAACCCGGGCACAGACCGCAGCACCATCCGCTTTAGCTTCGGAAAACACAATACCCTGGAAGAAATCCAATACACGGTGAACCAACTGGCCACTTGGTACGGAAACAAAGCATAATCGTTTTTCTGAGCGCACTCATCCTTGGTTTGAGCGCCTGCGCAACCCTCATCACGGGCAAGCAACAAGTCATTCACGTGGTCTCAACCCCTCCGGGTGCAGAGGTGCATTTCTTTCGCATTCTCGCCCCTGAATTCATTCCGTTGGTCAATACAGACACCAGCGAAACAGGAGACATTGAAACCCCGCCCACAAAGTTTAACCACCTTCTGGATTCCGCTATTCACTGCACAACGCCCTGCTATGTAAGGGTGCCCAGATTACAAACCGACACCCTAGTGATGGCTGTGGAAAAGACTGGCTATCAACCCGTAACCCATCGCTTTAAAAAACAATGGAACGAAGCCAGCGCCCTGAATTTTATCCTTCCATGGAACTGGATGATCGATGCCAATAACGGGGCCGTGATCAGATATCCTCAACCAGACACCATTCATCTGCAAGAAATCCAAAAAAGGCAGTAATTTTGTACCCACGCAATGCCAACCTTGTACCTCACTCGGAAAGAACATTTTAATGCCGCCCACCGGTTGTGGAATCCCAATTGGAGCGATGAGCAGAATTATACCACCTTTGGTAAATGCGCCAATCCGCATTATCATGGTCACAATTTCGACCTTTTCGTTTGTGTAAAAGGACAGCCAGATCCCGAAACCGGTTGTGTCATGGACCTCAAAGTGCTGAAAGTCATTATTCGCGATGAAGTCATTGATCACCTTGACCACCAAAACCTTAACCTCGATGTTCCCTGGCTCGCGGGCACAATGCCAAGCATCGAAACAGTGGCAGTGGCCATTTGGCAACGTCTAAGCCCTAAACTCCCCGCCGGTGTTGCACTCCATAAAATCACCCTCTGGGAAACCCAAAACAACTTCGTAGAATACTACGGAGAATAACCATGAACCGCTTTCTCCATCGGTTTGAAAACACCGAAAATGCGTTGCGTTTGACAACCGTTTTGCTGTTGCTCCCGATGTTTTTCATCACCGATGCCCGCATACTCTGCACTACCGATACCGGTGCCTATCTGCAGACCATTAGCAACATAGAAACACACGGACTCGCCGCTGCCATCCCCATGGATCGTTCGGTGTTCTTTGGCCTGTTTCTATGGACCGGCAAATCCTATTTTGGCCTTGCACCATTGCTCAACGAAATTGGCATTCAACTGCCCACCGTACCTTTATTTGAGGTAATGTTTTTGCCCTTTTTACTGCTCATTCTTGCCGCTTCTCATTGGATTGAAACACACTTTCACCAAAGGCCTGCCCTCATCGTCACCGCATCACTCGGTATCGCAATGACACTTACGCCGCTACCTTGGTTTATTTTCCAGGCGATGCCCGATATCTTCACCCCGGTGGTTTTCCTGTATGCGATGATCTTCTTGTACGCCAAATCCACCACAACAAAATACATTTCAGCCAGCATCATAATCCTTTCCGCATTGATGCATCTGTCGAACCTACCTACACTGTTTCTTTTTTCCTTGGGAATCTTGATCTTTCAATACAAATTCAAATCACACCCCAACCTACCCATTTGGCATTCTAACCGACCCAAACAACTGCTTTTACTGAGTCTTATCCCTTGGACAATCACCTTAATCATGAACCTTTGGGCCGGGAATGGACTCACACCTTCCAAAGGCAGTCATGTTTTTATGATGGGTAAACTCTGCGAAAGTGGTGTTTTAAAGGCTTACCTCGAGGAGACGCCCCTGGAAACGAATCCGCTCGGCGTTACACACCCCGAAATCAAGGTTTTCTATGACCACAAAAACGAACTACCACAACACGCTTGGGACTTTGTTTGGAATGAACAGCCCTTATTAGGTCCTACCGGCGGCTGGCACCACAGCAAAGACTTATACCTTGGCATTTACAGCGCCACGCTCACATCGCCCAAACTATTGGCTATGCACGTTACCGCAGCTGTAAAATCCACCTGCCAACAAGTGTGTTTGAATCACGCGGGCGATGGACTAGAACCCCTATCCAAAGACGGCGCAGTAGCAGTTGAACTACGAAAACACTTCCCAAAAGATTATCAAGGCATCTTCGTTAATCCATCGCCCCAACAACGAGCTACCCTGAATTTTGGGTGGTTCAATCAGGGATACGATATCGCAGCGGCCCTATTAATGTTCTTTGCCATTGTTGTAGTGCTGAAGCACCCACGGCCCTATCAACTTCCGTTGATTGGTCTAACCGCTTTTTTCGTGCTCTGTAATGCCTTTGTCACCGCCAATCTCGCCAATGTGCTATCGAGATTAAATGCCCGAACCTTCTGGCTCATCCCAATGATGTGCGCAGCCATCATCACCGCGGCAATCGTTGATTTCTACAAACAAAAAAATCAATCTACCCGATAAACCGGATACAAATTGTGGGTGGGCTCATAATGCTCCGTTTGTCGATATACCCAATACAATTGCGCCCAAGCATCTTTGGCAAACACCGGATCGTTCGCCTTTTTTCGCTGTAATGCCGCATAAACATCCGGATGCGCTTTTAACCACGACGCTGCTTTATCCTCAAAAACATAATCGCTATACCCCTCCTTCTGTTGCAAAATGCCATCAAACGCATTCCAAGCAAAGTAAGAATCTGCTGCACGGGGCTCCAAAACTGCGGTCAAAAATCTTTCATTCCCCGGCTTCACAATGGCTACCACATCGCCCGCCCTTACCATCACCTTCATTACCGTATCGCGCGTTTTCACACTGTGATGCAAATAGTGTTTTTCGTAGGGATTTGAAACGGTCTTGTAGTCTGTTATGTAACTCACCCGCAGACTCACCAAAGTATCCATTGGAACGTTTCTCAGGGCGATGCCATTGCGCTTTAGCTTCTGAATAACATCGTCATAGGCAAAAGGAATGATGTATGCCTGAGGCACCCGAACACTATCAGTTGGAACATAGCGATCATAATACTTCACCGGCTTCTCCCATGGTTTTCGCGTATCATACAACAACCGATCGGCACCCGTAACATCGCTGGGCCTGTATCCAAATTCAAATCCGCGAAACGGGATAAGCACAGAATGCTTCATGTCAAGCGTATGGGCGATGGGCAAATACCGAACTTCTTTGGGATTTACACTGCGCACCAAACCGCGCATCCGTCCTTTTTCAAACTGCGCCCGCAATGAGTCGGACGTGGAAACCTTCAAGAACTGCTCCATGAATGCCAACGTAGCCAACATTCTTTGGGAAAACGGCTTCAACATATGCGTTTCCACCGTGTAACCAATGGTGTTGTGCAACGCCGCAAACCCAGTTGCATATCTTCCACTCTCCCAGAAAGCAAAGAGTCCGCTGTCTGGAACATTTTTGATCGTTTCTACATAGGGTGCAGTGGGCCAATCTGCATTTGTCAGCCCCGCCTTCAATTTCGTTTCTAACCCTTGAAGGTTGGGGACAATCTCCGGCATCAACTTTTCAGGACGGGTATGAAAATAGGTCAATACGTACTGATAATCAGCGCCATTGCTGGTGTGATTATCGATAAACAAGTGATACTGTTCGGTTGCCATCAACGATACCAATGCTTTGGCATTGCGTGAGTCCATTTTGATAAAATCCCGGTTGAGATCCAGGTTTTGCGCATTGCCGCGGAAGCCATATTCTATCGGACCGTTTTGATTGGCCCGTGAGTAGGCATTTCGGTTTAGCGTTCCGTCAACATTGTACTGACACACCACATGCAGCTCCAAATACGGCAAGGTTTGTTGCCAATACTGTCCGAAAAACAACAAATCCCTCACCAAAAACATGGATGCATCGGTGCCTTCGGGTTCTCCTGGGTGAATGTTGTTATTGATCAAAATTTTGACTTTGGGCGATGCTTGAACTCCTGGTCCTGCAGCCACACCAGCATCATTTTGTCCGAGACGGTCCATCCGTCCCATCCGTTCTCCCAACAATTTCAATACATAAATATCCTTGCCTGCGTCGCCCAAACCAATGGAAGTTAGGGCACAATAGGCGGGAAAAGCGTTGGCCAATTTGCGATACCATGACACACATTCTTGATAGGAGGCAGTGGCCATACCTCCCGATTTTTCAAATGGTGTTTGCAGGGAATCGAAAAGGACTTGCATTTCGGGACTCAGGGCTTTGCCCTTCGCCATGCGCGCGCCTTCGGCGCGCTGCATCACCCCACTCAAACCCACGGTGCCAAAAACATCCTTGGCCACCAAAGCATAATCCTTGGCCTCTCCAGAAACAGTTCCTGAAGCTGCCACAGTATTGGTTACCGCACGCCTAGTAGCATTGCGCTGCGCCTGCAAAGAGCCCGCTCCCAGCAGTGCCAATACAAACCAAATAATCTGCTTCATCCCCAAATCAACGAATACGATCCATACTGCGCACCATCTCCTCGTCTGCCTTAATCCCCCGATACGCCATACCCGCCGATATCGCCATCAATACAGGCCAAATCAACGGAATACCCAAATGTCCCACATATTCCTCGTGACCCATCTTGAAAATATAAAACCGCGCCAACAACACACACAGCAATAAGCCGCACAACATCAACGCGCTCAATACCATGCGCATCTGAAACTTGCGGTTCTTGAACAAGAAAATCGCAATAATTCCAACCGCCATCGCAGCCAGTGAAACCACCATCGTCATCAAATCGGCCACATACATCACCGGTTCGCCAGGCGCCGTGCCCGTATAACTATTCCAAAACATCAATACATAGGAACTTGGCTGATTTTGTCCATCAAACCATGCATAAACCGGATCCTGCCAGGCCAATATCAACCCAATGGCAAACAACACAAATAAATAAACTGTTTGGATTCGCTGTATCATAATTCAAACTTACCGAAATTAACGCATACCGCCAACGCAGTGTCTACCAACCAACGCCATTAAACCACCGCGTTCAACACAATTCTGATGGTGGTTCTCTCCATCGGCAAACTCTCCTTCACATAAATCTCGCCCCGGTGATAATCGGTGATGATTCGCTTTGCCAACGACAACCCCAAACCCCAACCCCGCTTTTTCGTGGTGTATCCCGGCTTAAACACCGATTTCATTTGATTGCTTGGAATTCCCTTACCGGTATCAGTTATATCAACCACCGCCTTGTTCTTCAACTGCTTCACCGAGCAAGTCAACCTGCCCTCACCCTCCATCGCATCAATACTGTTCTTGACCAAGTTTTCTATCACCCAATGAAACAAATTCTTGTTCATCGAAACCATCACCGGATGTCCCCAATAAC
Organism: Flavobacteriales bacterium; assembly: GCA_024643755.1. GTDB lineage: Bacteria > Bacteroidota > Bacteroidia > NS11-12g > UBA955 > UBA955. The sequence goes on from JAHEMG010000018.1 coordinate 12,403, forward strand.
TCAACTCAAACTGCACCCCCTTGCCCGAGCGATTCTTCATGTAGTTCATCGCCTCCAACACCACATCGTTCAAATCCAATTGCTCCAAAATGGGCTCACTACCAATTTTCGAAAAACGCTCCGTTATGATGTTCAACCGATCGATATCCTTCCGCATCTCCACCCCTGCATTCTCTGGCAATTCGCCCATCTCCATCACTTGAACCCATCCCATCAAACTGGAAATGGGCGTACCCAACTGATGCGCCGTCTCCTTCGCCAATCCCACCCACACCTTATTCTGCTCACTGCGCGTAGACGATGAAAATGCCGCATAACTCACAAACATAAACAACGCCACAATGCCCAACACCACATACGGATAATACTGCAACTGCGTAAGTACCGTACTGCTGCCATAGTATACCCGATAATCGGTTTGATCATCCACCGGTACCACAATGGGCTCATTTTCCGTTTTAAAACCCGCCAATTTGCGCTGTAAATAATCAGCATCCATGCCCACGGTATCCATGTTCACAAACTGAATGATATCGCCCTTCTCATCCACCAAAATCGCAGGAATAGTGGTATTCGACTGAACCACCCGCAACTGAAATCCCAAATCCCCCTCACTGTATGGGTCAGACAGTATACTCTCCGCCTCGGCCCACATCTCCATTTTTTTCTTTTCCTCCCCCGCAATTTTCACCACCAACAACTGACTCAAATACAATGTGGTAATACTGATTACAATGGCCAACAACATCAAAATGATGCGAATGAACTTGCGCGATTCATACAAACCATTTACCGTCTTCTTCATCTGAATATACGCAATTTAGACCGATTTTCCTAGTAAATTCCTCCAAAACACCCAGACATCTTTGCTCACTTCATAGTCCCTGGCATAGGCCAAGGCCGCATCCGACTCAAAACCTGTGCCCCTGAAGGGCAACGACACATCCAACACACAAGGCTTGATCTTGGGCAATTTCACTTGCAAGACTGCGGGATCGTATCCCACCCAGGTGTATCTACCGAATAAAACCACCCCACAGTATTTGATTAACTGTCGACCGCGCGACATCCAAATCAGCAGAACAAACAACGTCAAAACAATAAGGCTCAAGACGATGTCAAACACCCGCTTATTCCGCAAATGATGCTTTTGGGCCAAATGATAATCTACTTCTAGCGTAAACAACTCACCGGGTTGGTTTTTAGAATCAGAGCCAATGATGGTTTCACTGCGCTCCGGCGCGATTTTTACTTGAACTGGCAAAGCTTGAAAGTCGATCATGTGCGACATAATCTC
>JAHEMG010000141.1 GCA_024643755.1 Flavobacteriales bacterium
CTTCGGTGCCGCGCAGCATCCCAAAAAATGCTTCGAAATTGTAAGTATTCTCGTGGATGCCTGCGACGGAAACAATGAAGGCCAAAATGAAATGATCCGCCTCGATGTAGGTCCTTCAGATATCAGCGTTTCCAACATCTCCGTGCCCAAATACATCACCGGCAGGGTGAACTGGGGTGCCAACGCACAAAATCCTTTTCTGGGATTTGCCACCTACACCGTAACCACTACCAACAAAATCAAGCAGCTCAACCAAAGCATCGCTGCCGCTGGCAATTGTGGCTTGCTTATCGCCCTGAATAGCAATGGGAAATTGCCCGCAAGATCCAAAGCCCTCATCATTACCTCGGAAGCCTTTAACCCCAGTGCACACGACTTCAGCGACCTTCAAGATACCCTGTATGTGCTGTTGCAAAAGCAGGGGAATACGGCGGGACATTTCGTAAATCATAGCAGTACTGCCGGAACCCGCGAACTCATCCTCCAATTTGGGAGTTGCGGCGATACCGTGGAATACGATCGCACCAAACTCAAAAAACAAAACCTCGCTGTGGGTGCCGAGGATGGAGCCGTCGTTGATTTTACCTACAATGGCATCGCATCGTACACCAATTACGGTTGCAGAATACCCGTGCCCAAAATTGTTGTAAAAGCCATCACACCAGCCAAGTCCATGTGTGGCGGCAGTCCCTTTATGGTTTATGGTACCGTGAGTGGCAGTTTGTGCTATCGATGGTCGCTCGCCGATACCACCAAAGCCAGCATCGCTGATGTGAAATCGCTGTCAACCCTCATCAAACCCAAATCAGGGGCGTCTGGGATGGTGAAAGTGTATTTGAACGCATGGGGAAGCTGTGCAAAAGCCAAAAAAGACTCTGTAATGGTGTTGATTTCTGCCACGCCGCAGGCCGATTTTACCATAGACGCCAGTGCAACTCCCCTCATTTGCTTCAAACGCCCGATTACCGCGCCTGCCGATATTTCACGGTGGGGATTTCAGCAAAAAAACGATATCACTGTGAGTGTCCCACGGGGTGCATTGTCTCCCGATTCACTGACCAACAGCAACCCCGTGTGTCGGTATTATGCGCCCGGAACCCATTGGGTGTGTTTGGAAGTATCCAATGCCAATGGCTGCGCAGATACCCTGTGCAAATCGTTGGTGGTGCCCCCGCCGGTGGTGAAGCCTGATTCGCTCATAGAAATCGCTAATGTGTTTACGCCAAGCGATCCGGGCGATGGCTTTAATGATGTGTTTTTGGTGCACTGTGTGGGCTGTACCACGTTTGATATCCAAATCTATAATCGTTGGGGTGTGCGCGTTTTTCAGAGCAAAGATGCGTCGGTTTCTTGGAATGGTCGGGTAGATAATAAAGGACCATTATTGCCATCAGGAACCTATGTTTATTCCCTGAAGTATGCGTTGGGATCAGCGGAGGTAAAGACCTTGAACGGCACGGTTACCTTGCTTGGGAAATCTTAGTCTAAGATTTCTTTCCGAGAACCGAGTAAGCGCACTTTGTAATCGATGATTTTGAGATCGCCATCCAATTTTGCTTCCACGGCTTGTTTGGCGAAATATTGGATCCATTGTGTTTCGGTTTTGGTGACCGTTCTGCGTCCTCTTTTTTGTTTTACCTCCACAAATTTTTTGACTTTTCGTTGTGAGGACAGCGTGAATTTGCAGGTGAAAACCCCGGAAGTGTCTTTGGTTACGGCGAACTGACTGGTGTCGATGGCAATTTCTTCGGATTCAACGTCTAGTTGACTTTCGCGAAAACTCTCGAGCAATGTTTCCTGGTCAACCATCTTTTTGTCCATGAATCTCGGGGTGATTTCATTGAAGAAATCAATCATTTTCTCATGTTCGCCTTGGGCATAGTAGTCGTAGAATTGGGTGAACCGATCCACGATTTGTTTCAAATCATCTGAGGTTACCAAGGTGGCCATGAGTTTGCGTGCCGATGCCACATAGGTGCCATTGGGGTGATTTTTGACGTAAATTTCTAGGGCGATGGGGTTTTGCTCTTTCACAGCCAGGTCGAAATCTAGGGAATCGATCAGCCATTTTGCATCTTCGGCGTGACTGCCACCGATGGCTTCCATGGCGGTGAGGTATCGTTCTAAGTTTGATTTCTCGGGTGGGTGGATGGCTGATTGCCAGAGTGATTCATCTTTCTCGTTGAGGGCTTTGAGGGCTTCTCTCGCGTTGGTGGCAAATTTGCCTTGGGGGTATTTCTGTAGGAAGGTTTGGTAGGCCGAAAAACTTCCGGTTGTTTGGGCTTGTGACCAGGCAGATTGTTCGGCGGAAAATTGGTTGTAGTACAATGCGCCACCCGCGATGCTCCCGAGTAAAACGAGGGAAATCAACCAAACCAATCGCTTGCCACCACTACGTTTTTTGCGTTCTTTGAGGTCGATGGCAGCAATAATTGCCTCGGCTTCGGCACTCACCTCCATCGCTTTAAGGGCTTTTTGTGCTTCATCGCGGGCATCTTCGTATCGCTGCTTTTCCAACAATTGCTGGGCTTTGGCTAAGGCCTTTTTGCCCATTTCATATTTGATTTCTTTGGCCAGAGCGATGTTGGCATCGTTAGCATCGAGTTCAATCGCTTTGCGAATGTGTATGTTGGCTTCGTAAATTTCACCCAAGGCCAGGGCCGCTTTGGCTTTGTTGTGAAGCAGTTGCGCGGGGTTGGGTTTGTCGATCGAATC
>JAHEMG010000145.1 GCA_024643755.1 Flavobacteriales bacterium
CGGAAGTTTTTGTGCCGGATGTGTTCACACCCAACGGGGATGGTACCAACGATTTGTTTTTTGTTGAAATGCCCAAACCTTTGCAGTTTGATATCACCATTTTGGATGCAAATAATCGCACAGTTTTCAGAAGTAATGATTACCAAGCCAAATGGTCGGGAATGTATGCAAATAGCGAATGTAAAGAAGATGTGTATCGGGTGATAGTTACTTATAAATACAGTGGAGATAAAGAGTGGAAATATATTCGCAAGCAAATTAAACTCATTAGAAATTAACGCAATAATATAATCAATTTATATGGAAATTCAAAATAGAAATGCCATGAAAACGTCAATATATTGGGGTGGCCGTTTGGGAAAACGCCTCAAAACTTCTATTTTTGACCGATTACACAAAGAAACAATGCCTAAAATGAAAGGTTTAATGAACATAATGAAAGGTGCGGTGGTTGCCATCGTAGCTGCTTTAACGTCGATCGGCGACGCTACGGCTCAGTGTACGATTCAGTACAGTGGGTCGCCCTGCGTAGGTGTGCCGGTGAGTTTTAACGGCTCGAGCACGGGTACGACGCACGACTGGGATTTCAATGGTGAAAACACCCAAACTGGTCTGAAAAACTTGAACTACGCCTTCAAAACGGCGGGTAACAAGGTTGTAACTTACGTTACAACCATCAACGGTACTAAGTGTACGTCTACGTTGAATTTGGTGGTGCGTGAGTCTCCCAAGATCAAGTTGACATTGCAAAACTTGTACGAACAGTGTTTTGAGAAGAACTTGTTCTGTTTTACCGACAGTACCAAAAGTGGTAACGGGGGTAAAATCACCAAGATCAAGTATTTGGTGAGTGATGGACAGTTGTTCGAATACACCAATCCTACTTTGCCTCAAACATTTTGTTTTTCGGTAAAGGATGAGCGTGGTGGAACGTTTGATTTGTACGTAGAAGTTGAAGACGAATTTGGTTGTATCGATACGATGAAGTTGGTGGGTGCGGTAAAGGTGCGCGAGAAAATCGGTGCGCGTTTTACCAGTAACAAACCCGTTGCATGTGATAGCGTAACTGCGACGATTAACAACATTTCTCGTATCGACAAGAGCCAAGTGAAGAAAATTACTTGGTATTGGGGCGATGGTACTACAAGCACTGATTGGGGTCCGACCATCAAAAAGACTTTCTACGGTCAAGGTACTTACAACTCTAAAGTTGTGATTGAAACCATTGATGGTTGTAAAGATTCATTTACGGTTCAAGCTGCGGCATCGGTATTTAAATCAAAAGCAACCATTTGGGCGAGCAAGGATTCAACGTGTATCAGTGATCCCAAGATTGACTTTGGGGTAGACGAAATTCCGACAGGTGCAACCGGTTTGTTGTGGAACTTTGGTGATCCAAACACTGGACCGCAGAACTTTGATAACAAGACATGGTCGCCTAGCCACAGTTTCTCTGGCTTAGGTCCTTTCTTGATTCAATTGACCTACAGTCACCCAATTTGTGGTAACAAGACTGCATTTGATACGATTATCATATTGGGTCCTGCCTCTACCATCGAAGTGGCGGGTAATCGTTTGGCAGAGTTTGAAGTGTTCCAATGTCCTAAGGATGTGATGGATTCAGTTCACTTCAAGAACTTCTCTACATTCTATCATAACGATTACGATTTCACGGACGATGATAGTACGTTCTATAAGTGGAATGGTACTTTGGGACATACTTTCCAGAAAAACGCGAACGGTACACCCAAGCAAGTTTGGCAAAAGCCCTTGCGTAATGAGAAAAACTCAAATGGTACCAAGTCTGTTTACGCAGGCAACCCATCTCCAGGTGGAGGAAACGATTACTTGAAGCGTGAGCGTGTTTGTGCGGTTCGTTTGTGGGATTTCAGCGATACTTATGCGCCGAAGTGTACCACCGATGTTACCCGTAATAAAAACGTATTCGTTAACTGTCAGTACTCACATGACACTTTGCCAACCCACTATTACAAGTCATGGGATTTGGTATTGTTGGATCGTTTCAAAAACGCCCCAATGGAAGATGCGATTTTCATCACATCTACCGGTCTTTGTAAGAAAATTCAAGTTTGGGCATCTGATACGTTGTGGATTGTTGAAGATTCAATTTTGTTCATTCCCCGCGATCCAGGTGATTCTGCAACCGCTGCTGATTCTAAATATGTAAATTCTATTAAACACTATGTGCCTTACAAGTGGTTGAAAGGACCAGGTGAGCGTTTGGTAGAAGATTCTATTACGATTACTCTGGGCGCTAATGATTCTGTTTACATCAATGGATTGCTTACAAAAGGCCCTAAAACGGTAAAAGCAAAAGATAAAGACATTATCAAATTGGTGAGCAAGACGGATTCTGTGATGTACAACTTCTCAGCCTACACCAAACGAGATACCTTGCCATTGCCGCTGTTGAAGATTCGTTTGGCCAAAGGTGAAAAGCCCCGCAAAATCAAAATGTTGTTGATGTCGCAGATGGGCCGATTCAATGGTTTGAACTACGGCACGGATTACATCATTGATTACAAGCGTTACCGTGAGTTGTACTACGCGAAAATACCTCAGTGTAACAACGTTAAATTGTTGCATAAGGATACCTGTCACCCCATGAAGTGTGAGAGTGAAGCTACCAAGCAGTTGGCGATGTTGCATGCCAATGCAGGTGGTGTGGGATCA
>JAHEMG010000166.1 GCA_024643755.1 Flavobacteriales bacterium
CCAAGGATACCACTTTGAGTTTGGCATGGAGTTGTTGTTGCTCGATCAAAAACAGGGGAGTGCCATCGGTGCTGCGGTCATCGGCTAGGATGATCTCAAATTGAGGGTAGTCCTGCGCCAGCCATTGGGGAAGATTTTTTTCGAGGTGTTTTTTGTCGTTCCGACAAGCAATAATCACACTCACGCCTTTGATTTGCGGGGTTGCGTTGGGCGATGCGGTGCGTTTTACTTTGAGGAAATAGCCAAATAGGAAGATGAAAATGAAGATCAGGGACAATCCAACGACGATGGCGAAGGAGATATCGGCCTGTTTGAATGTTAGTTGTGCTATAAAGGCGTTAAAGTTCAAAATGTATCGAGTCTAAAAGACAAAATTACATCGCATCGGGCAAATAGAAACCGTTGGGGATTGATTGGGGAAAAGGTTTGATGGTGATAAAATGACATTGGTACGGAGGATGGTGGCGAAATAGGTGCTTATTTTGTGGGCTATGTCATTTTATTTTGTTCCGTATTTGAATTTCGACGGCAATGCAGCCGAGGCGATGGGTTTGTATAAATCGATTTTGGGGGGTGAGTTTTCTGTGTTTCAGCGGTTTGGGGATACAGATATGGGACAGGGGTTGAGCGAGGAAGAATCGAGCCGAATGATGCATGTGGCGTTGGAGATAGCGCCGGGTTACACGTTGATGGCATCGGACATTCTACCGAGTAACGGCCATGTTTGGAAGCCGGGAAACAACCATTACATTTCATTGAATGCGGATGACGAGGCCCAGGCAACGCTGTGGTTTGAGGGGTTGAGTGCAGGTGGTGAAATTGAAATGCCTCTGCAACGGGTACCTTGGGGTGCGTTGTTCGCCATTTTTACCGATGCTTACGGCGTGAAATGGATGATCAACTGCGATAATGTGGGTTAATGATTGGCATTGAGGTGGATACCCTGATTGCGTGTGGCATTGGTGAGTTCACCCCAGAGTCTGCGTCCTTCCCACCATCAAACACACTCATTAACAACGCAATAATCTGTCACCCAGATGTGTGCCAATACAAATAACGACGGGCAATCTCCTCCATGGTACATTGATTCTTTTCCATCAAACTCATGCGTTGATTGCGGATCGTAAATTTCGATTTATGGGTATCAATCGACAGTTGTATGCTTGATTTTCCGGCAATTTGACCCAATATCACATCCTCTTCTGCGTGGGTAAACAACACTTGAGGTATTTGTTCATCTACCGCATCTTTTCGATTCAAAAACTGCTTAGTCATCGAACAACTATACGATTGACCATTCAACAGCGACCGCAATCCATCAATCAGATCTCTGATGGGGGCAGTTTTCGACACGAAACAACTCATGCCGTGCTTCTTGCCAAAATCAATGATATAATAATTCACATGGCTCGTATACACCATATATGGAATCTTGCGTTCGGCGCAGTGCGATAACACCTCCAATTGTTTCCTTTGATCGATCTGAATATCAGTAATGACAAAATCAGGCAACTGGCTATCTATCGCCAACAACGCATCACCCAACTCATTGAAAAACAACTGTTCACCTTCATACCCCACCTCCTTTAGTAAAGATTCAAACACCAAATGCATAATCGGCTGATTGTCTAGAATCAATAATTTCATCGCGTCATTTCATTGTACGGTATTTGAACAATTGGCATTTTCAATCCTTTCGATATTTGCCAATCACAAAAGTGTATTAACGATTTTAAAAAGAAGTGATATAATTCTATCACCAAGACTATTTCATCAATTCAACATATCCCAAAATCGATATCGGCGGAGCAACTCTTCAAAATTCTCACAGTCATTCAACTCCCTAGCCCTGGCAATGTGATTATTCAATGTTGTCATTTTAATATTTAATATTTTCGATGCTTCAGCCCGATTAAACCCTTTGGCCAACACTTCCAAAACAACTTTTTGACCACCTGTCAGAGCCAATTTTTGAATTTCCTTGAACATGACTGTAGACGCTGAAATTGAGTTAACGATTGAGCAATGGAATTTCTCACCATCAACCAAAGCCATAATCCCTCGCTTCAAATCCTCAATGCCAGACAATTTGGAAACATAACTATTCACTTCATATCTTGACAATTCGGATAGAAGCGTTTTGTTCACATGAGAAGAATAAATCATACACGGCATCTTCAAATTGAAACACAATTCCGGAATTGTAGTATTCACGCCTTCGTTGATCTCCAGATCACAAATCACAAAATCCTGCGGATCAAATGCTTTAACAACTTCTTTGGCTTCGTCAATGTGAGAACACAATACAATTTCGGCACTTGGCATTAATGCAAGCACCTGTTGTTTCACGAAAAACTGAATGGCTTGGTGATCATCAAGAATTAACACCCTCATATTTCAGCAAAATAGAATGAGTAACCACATCGTCCAAAATATCAAAACGCATCGAACCTTGAACAATTTTTAAACGATCTTGAATGATCAACAAACCGAGTCCCGACTTAGATTTGCCGTTCACCCATTTCTTTGCTAGATCCGTAGCTCTGTAATGAACACCAATCACAAAGAAATCCTCATCATCAGTAGCCGTTATTTGAACCCTGTTCACTTTTGAATGCCGAATGGCATTGGTCACCAACTCTTGAATAGCCCAA
>JAHEMG010000167.1 GCA_024643755.1 Flavobacteriales bacterium
ATACCGTCACTGTCCGACAAATCCAGCAAATGCAGCGCAATTTGAAATTGATCGCAGTAGCGCTGAAACAACTTGTAGGAACAGCCGTAAATCAATCGATTCACCACCAAACTATCGCCCGGCTTCAACAGCTGCAACACACTGGCAATGGCCGCCATCCCGGTAGAACAACAAACCGCGTGCTCACTCTCCTCCAAGATCCGCATCACCTGCTCCAACTCCACCACGTTTGGATTGTCTTTTCGCGTGTAAAAGTATGGCGAATGGGCCTCGAACGCGCTGTTTTGAAAGATGGGCGTCACCACCGGAAACGTGTCGGCGATATCGATCCGCTCATGCAGCAATCGGGTGTTGTTATGCATAGCTATTCTCTCCTATCGTTTCATCCAAAACTGGGAAATGCGCCCTATCCAACACGGGTAAATAGTGGATTTTGGTGCTTGAATTCGCTGAAATTTCGATGGTTTGCTCTTCGGCGTGACTTTTCGACAAAATAATTCGCTCTAGTCCCTCATTCAGTTCGATGTACTGAACCTGATTACCGGGCATGCGGCTCACTTTCAGCAAAATATTTTCCGCCGAGGGTTCTTGCAACATGATGTGCAGCGATTTTACTTCCGCATTCCAATCATAGGCATACGTCTGCTTGGCCTCAAAAGACTCAGGCACATTGTGCGTTTTGGGCTTGCCAGCCAATGGGAATTTGATCGGAGTATGGGCCCCGCACTGCTTGCAATTTCCGTCATCGTTGATCCCCGGTACCGTTACCGATAGACCGAATCGCTCCACCAAGGTATTGTCGCAAGATTTGCATCGCGTATTGCTCACGCCATCGGCGTACACGTTGCCCAAATAGCAATATTCAATGCCCTCTTTCATCACAATATCACGCAGTTTCAGCAAGGTTTCGAGCTGGGTTCTGGGCTTTTTGTATTTGAATGAAGGGTGATACGCCACCAAGTGCAAAGGCACACCGGGCTTCAACTTTTCAACCATCCACTTGGCGGTTTTGTAGGCATCTTCCCCATCGTCATTCAAGTCCGTAACCACCAATTGCGAGATCTCTAGGTGTCGGTCCGATGCATTAATCAACTCAATGGCATCCAACACCGGCTGCAATTTTCCTTTGGTCTCTTTGCGATAGATGTCGTTGTTCATGCTTTTGAGCGATATGCTAAAAATATCCATCACCTCAATCAACTCTTTCAATGGCTCCAACTCAATGTAAAGGGCTGACTTATAAAGCGTTGTAATGCCTTCTTTCTTAGCCAACCGCGATGTTTCAAGCACAAATTCATGCCAAACCACGGGATCGTTGTAGGTCCATGAAATCACATCAATGTTATTGGCTTTGGCCATCTGAATGACTTGCTCTGGGGTATATTCAAACACGTTTTTATTGTCGAGGTGCTTCACCTGCGATGTCTGCCAGTTCTGACAGTAAGTACAAGCCATCATGCAACCAATGTTACCCAAACTCAGAATCCGGGCGCCGGGCATGTAGTGGTTTACCGCTTCCGTTTCAATGCATTCTTGGGTCGCAGTAACCGATTTCCCAAAATTGAACGTGTGAAATTCGCCCATCACATTGCCACGTACTTTGCAAAAGCCCATCTGTCCTACTTGGGTTTGACAGTTTCTCGGACAAAGGGTACAAACAATTTTGTTGTTGCTAGGACTGGTATGCCAATGCATGGCCAGTCTGGAGGTTTCTTTCCATTCCATATAATTTTTCTTATTTTTTTATTGGTTTTAAGGGCAATGCCAATGCTACAAACAGGTCGTTCAGCATACACAAAGCGGCATACTTTTTATGTCCCATTTGCGACAGGGCGATTGCTTGATAATTGTTCCGTATTTGAGGGTTATTGTAATTTGACCAATGGTTATTCGGCTCACTTTCCAGGGAATTTGCTTGTCGGTTCCCCGGCGGAAATTCCACAAACGCATCAATCAAAAAGAGGGTTTGTTCATGGCAGAGTGGGATATTCCGGAGTCCTTCCCACTGCTCCAACACCACCAAGGCATCCAAGGAGCCGGGTATGATTTGACTTGATTTCAGTTCCACTTGTTGGGTATGGGGTGGAAACAACCTGATTTCGGCTTTCACCGAACCCAATCGCTGGGCACCGCCTTTGTAAACGGCCGACACACAATGCCATCCTTCGGATAAGCAATGCTCATGGAGGGATCTCACCGCACCATTGATCCCTTGTCCGCCAACCCCGCAAAGCAATATTTGTATCGATGTTTTATCCATGTTGATGGGTAATTTGGTGAATGGTGATGGCATCGTTCGGACAAATTTCATGGCATACACCGCAGCGCATGCAGCGATCCAGGTTGATTTCAAATTGCTGGTTTTCGTTGGTTACGATGGCTGGACAGGCCAAGGTTTCATAACACAAGGTGCAATCCGCGCATTTATCGGCCTGAATTTCAGGGTAAAGATTGGCACGTCTGTAAGTAGAAACCGGATCGGGGATACGGGCACAACTCCCTGATATCCAAACCACATGCACGCCTTGCAATTGCTCCTTAGATCGAATAACGTCGGCAATTTCATTGGGCTTAAAGGCATTGACTTCGGTAAAACTATCAACCCCGCAAGCTTCGATTAATTTTTGATAATCCACCGAGGTGGAGGC
>JAHEMG010000174.1 GCA_024643755.1 Flavobacteriales bacterium
GGCAAATCGCCATCCAAATGGGGGTTAACGGCTCTGCGGAACAGGTTGTGGCTCATGATTGGTCCCTCATCGCCTGTTTGTTTGAGCATTCCGGCGTAGTTGTCTTTCACGAATTTGGAGAAGTTGCGGTTGGCATCTGATTTTTGGGTTTCCAAAATCTCCTTCATGCTGTCTTCACCGGCGCTATCGAGTTCTATTTCCCAATAGACCAATTTGCGGTAGACGTCTTTCCATTCTGAAAAGTTGAGTTTATCGCTCACAGTCATGCCAATTTGCATGAATTCTTTGCGGTATCCGAGCGATGTTTTTTCGCTCACCAATCTGCGCTCGTCGAGATTTTTCTTTAGGGCGAGCAAGATTTGGTTGGGGTGAACGGGTTTGATGAGGTAGTCGGCGATTTTTGCACCGATTGCCTCTTCCATGATGTGCTCCTCCTCGTTTTTGGTGATCATGATGATGGGGAGGTTAGGCTTTAGCTGCTTGATTTGTGCCAACGCTTCAAGTCCATTGATTCCCGGCATGTTTTCATCCAAAAATACCAAGTCGAACTCTTGGGATTTCACCGATTCGATGGCATCTCTGCCGCTGCTCACGGTATGCATGTCATAGCCCTTGCCCTCCAAGAAAAGGATGTGTGGTTTGAGCAAGTCAATTTCATCGTCGGCCCAGAGAATTTTCGGTTTGTTCATGATCTTGGTAATACAACGCTTACTTGCCAAAATTCGTGCCACAACGCTGGTTTTTTTGAACGAACTTTGGGGAGATTTCATCGGATGAGTTCGCATCACATCGTAAAGGACAACCAAGAGCCAGCGCTCATCATTGCCAATGGGGCTGATTGCAGCGATGCCTTGTTACAGCAGTTGATGGAGTGGTCGCCCTACGTGCTTGCTTTGGATGGTGCGGCACATCGTTTGTTGGAGCGAAAAGTGCGGTTTGATGCTTGGTTGGGAGATTTTGATTCTGGTGTTGGGATTGACGAAGAGCAGATGGCGGCGATGGGTCCAATAGAGCGGGTTTACGCGGAGGATCAGGACAAGACCGATTTGCATAAGGGGATTGAGTTTTTGATTTCGAAAGGACATTCGGCGGCCAATATTTTATGGGCTACGGGGCGAAGGGCGGATCATACGTTCAACAATTTGGCGACCCTGTGGCGATACCATGACCAGATTACGTTGAGTATTTTGGATGACCATTCTCGGGTGTATCCGATGGGCAAACAATTTAAAAAGTGGTATCCGGGTGGCACGCAGTTGAGTTTGATACCGGTTGGATTTGCTGATGGTATTTGTTCTAGCAATTTGCAGTATCCTTTGCAGGGACATCGCTTAGAATTGCCGTACAGCACGGGAAGTTCGAATCAGGTATTGGTGGATGGGTTTGTGGAAATTACGTATTCGGAAGGACATCTTCTGATGATGGAGTGTTTTGATTGACGCTGTATCTTTGTTTTCTATGAAAGTGATTTCCTATAACGTGAATGGCATTCGCAGTGCGATGAGCAAGGGGCTGGTTGATTATTTGGCTGAGCAAAATGCCGATGTGGTTTGTTTTCAGGAGCTGAAGGCATTGCCAGAGCAGATTGATGAGGAGCCGTTCAAGGCGATGGGGTATCACTGTTATTGGTTTTCTGCGGAGAAGAAGGGATACAGTGGCGTGGGCATTTTAACAAAAGTTGAACCTACACATGTGGAGTATGGCTGCGGTCATGCGATGTATGATTTTGAGGGTAGGGTGATTCGTTGCGATTTTCCCTGGGGATCGGTGATCAGCGCTTATTTTCCCAGTGGTACTTCGGGCGATGCGCGACAAGATGTGAAAATGGATTTCTTGTCGTATTTTTTCGATTACGCTCAAAAAATTCGGGGTATTGTGGGCGAGTTAGTGGTATGTGGGGATTACAATATTTGTCATAGGGCGATTGATATTCACGACCCAGTGAGCAACAAGAACAGCACAGGTTTTTTACCTGAGGAGCGGGCTTGGATGGATCAGTGGTTTGAATCAGGGTTTACAGACACGTTGCGTACGTTGCGACCTGAACCGCATCAATATACTTGGTGGAGTTTTAGGGCCAACGCAAGGGCCAACAACAAAGGCTGGCGCATTGATTATGTTAGCGCAACGCCCAAGTTGGCAGAACAACTATCGCAGGCTGGCATCGATGACTTTGCCAAACACTCCGATCATTGTCCTACCTGGGCTGAGTTTACAGTCTAATTATTTGGGATCGAGGTAGTTGGGGATACCATCACCATCGCGGTCGAAGAATCCCTCGTTTACATCCAAAATACCATCGCGGTCGGTATCCACACCGGGTTTAAGGGTGGGTTTGTTGATGACAACGCAAGGGTTCAATTTGGTAATCACGTATTCGGTTCTGCGGTTAATGACGTGTTCTTCATCGCTACATATCACGTCGTTCGCACATCGATTCAGCAGTTGGGTTTCGCCCATTCCAATACTCATTACGCGTTTTGGGTCGATACCTTGGGCTACGATATAATCCTTGGCGGCTTTGGCCCTGTTTTGCGATAGTTTGAGGTTGTAGGCGTCTGATCCACGGGCATCGGTGTGACTGGTGATTTCGATGATGATGTTGGGATGTGCCTTGAGAAAAA
>JAHEMG010000006.1 GCA_024643755.1 Flavobacteriales bacterium
TGAAGTCCTTGGTGCAAGAACGCAGACGGAATTGCCAAGATGATGGTTTCACAATCATCGAGGACTTCTTGCAGGTTGGTGTGCACAGTGACCCAAGATGGGTGGACCTCAACACTCGACAGGTAATCTGGATTGTGCAAATGAGATTCGATGTAATCGGCTTTCTCAGGATTGCGAATCCACCATTTGACAGGACGTTCCCCATCGGATATCATTTTCATTAACGCCGTAGCCCAGCTGCCACTTCCTACGATTCCAATGGGGGATAAATGTTCTGTCATGGTATACTAACCTTATTTGATGATCTGATTTGCGTGATTTTTTGTATCCACTTTTTCAATGATTTCTGCCAAGTTGCCTTGCTCATCGATCACGAAAGTGGTTCTTGCAATCCCCATGTATTTGCGACCATACATGCTTTTTTCAACCCAAACACCATAAGCCAATGCTACGGCATTATCCGTATCAGCGAGTAAATCAAATGGTAGGTTATACTTCTCAATGAATTTTTGGTGTTTTGCTTCTTTGTCTGGACTCACACCCAAGATGGCATAACCTTGCGCCAACAAAGCATCGTAGTTGTCGCGGAGGCTACAAGCTTCGGCAGTGCAACCCGGTGTATCGTCTTTGGGGTAAAAATAAAGAACCAGTTTTTTACCGGTGTAATTTTTCAAGGTAACAGTTTCACCTTTTTGGTTGGGTGCTGAAAAGTCAGGGGCGGGGGTTCCAATGGTCAAGTTCATGATGATTTAACAATTCAAGTTTAAAAGCGTTTGATGTCTGCAAATCTCGCCATACTTCCGTTGCGATTTTCGCCATACACCCAAAACGAGTTACAATTTTTCCAAAACGAATTCGGTCATTCTGCGATACAAATGGTAACTCGCCGCGCGATCACCAATCCCGTGGTTTCGGTTTGGATAAACTTCAGCATCATAACGAACGCCTGATTTAATCATCGCATTGATCATCTCCGCAGAGTTTTGCCAATGTACGTTATCATCTCCCGTGCCGTGTACCAACAAGTAGTTCCCTTTGATGCCATCCGTAAAATTCAACGGTGAATTGTTTTCGTAACCTTGTGGGTTATCGATCGGTCTGCGCAAATATCGCTCTGTATAAATGTTGTCGTAGTATTTCCAATGGGTGACTGGAGCCACAGCCACAGCGGCTTTGAACACATCGCTATGTTTGGTAATTGCTGAACTACTCATGTATCCGCCGAAACTCCATCCCCAAATGCCAATTCTGCTCGCATCAACGTAGGGGAGGTTGGCCATTTGTTTCGCCGCAAAAGCATGGTCAGTACTTTCCAATAATCCCAATTCTAGGTAGGTAGATTTCTTAAAAATTGCGCCTTTTCTTCCGGTGCCACGATTGTCTACCACAGTGATTAAATATCCCTGAGAGGCCAAATATTGGTGGTAGAAAAAGTTGCGACTGCCAAACTGATTGCGAACTTGATTGCTGCCAGGGCCGCCGTATACAAACATCAAAACGGGGTATTTCTTGTTTGCATCAAAGTTGGGCGGGTAGATGGTGTATGAGATTTGTTTTGACAGCAACGCTGCATGCGCGGTGTAGTTCGCTGCGCTGGTCTTTGTGTCCCATCCGTTTTGTGTTACCAAATTCCAGAATTCTGTTTTCCAATATCCTTGTTTGGTGGTGTCTGTATTGAATTCGCCAAATTTTACTGTGCCCAAATTCAACGAACCCATCTTCTTGGTCCACTCCGCATTCAGTTCTACATCCTTGCTCCATTTGCCATCCATGCGTTTGATGCGGTGTTCCACAACAGGTAAATGACTGCTATTGCTGCGCGATTCAGTATAGTATAAGGCGTTGGGGCCTAAATTGATTGAATAATTATAGCCCGGCTCAGTCAGGCGCTTTTTGCCCTTGCCGTTCAATCCGATGCAATACACGTGGTCCTCTAAAACAGATTGTTCGCTGCTGCTGTATACCACACTCTTGGTAGCATTCACGTATCCTAGGAATCGAATCACATCAAAATTGCCTGTGGTGATGGCTTTTGAGTATCGCTGTGTAGGTGTGCAATAATTCTGAAACTGTCCTTTCTCAATGCAATCGCGGTAATCGTGCAGATACAAATGATTGAAACCTGATTTCTCACTGCTGTAAATGAATTGTGTGCTGTTGGGAATGAAAGTCAGGTTGTCGGTGATTTCAACATACGCCGAATCAATCTCCTCCAATGCCACCCCACAATCGCCGTTTGCTGAATTACAAAACAACAATTCCCAGTGATTCTGCCAACGGTTCAATCGCTGTATGCTCAAGAATTGATCGGTTTGAGTCCACTGAATTCGTGGTAAATATTGATCCCTTTCACTACCTGTCTTTGCGATGCGGGTTTGTTTGTCGTCAAGACCATAAATATGTACATCCACTTTGGCATTGTCTTCACCTGCCTTGGGATATTTCCATTGGGTCTGCGATGGATACAGCGCCTTGCTGTTGAACATGTCCATGGAGAATTCCTTCACCTTGCTTTCATCGAAGTGATAAAAGGCCAAAAATTTGCCACTGGGCGACCAGCGCATGCCGTTGTCCATGGTGAATTCTTCTTCATATACCCAGTCTACCGCGCCGTTGATGATTTTGTTTTCTGCGCCATCGGTGGTGATTTGGGTTTCTGTACCGGCGATCAAATCAAAGATGAATACGTTGTTGTCTTTCACGTAAGCCACCCGTTTGTTGTCGGGCGATAGGGTAGGATACCGCATACGTCCGGGTATGTAGGTGATTTTATGTGATTGTAAATCAACAACATAGCATTTTGCAGTAAATGAATGACGATAGACCTGCTGTTTTTCATATTGAACCACCATGAACTTCTCATCGCTGCTAATTTCATAGCTGCCTTGCGGTGGTGTTTTATCATACTGCTTAGAATCGAAAAGAACGGTAGTACTGTTCGATTTGCCTTCGATGTCTTTTTTGATGAGCGTCCAATTGGCCGGTGTGTTTGCCGGGGCATCATCCACTTTTAGTTCAATGAAGTGTTTCCCATCTGGGGCGAATTCACCGAAGTTGCCCGGTTTTGGATAGAGGGCAGGGTCGCGAAAAATACGCGCTAGGGTGAGCCCAGGGTTTTCCTCAACTGCCTGGACAGTTTTAGAATCTGTGGTTTGAGCGATGGCGTAGTTTAGGGTAAGTCCTAAAAATATCGCAGCAGAAAACAGGGGTTTGGTCATGTGTTTTAGAAAGGTTGTGAACGAATCGATTAAATGCGCTGCAATTTGACCGAGCTACGTGGTTTGATGATTACGGGGACCATTTCATGGGTGACAACCGATCCATCCAAACCGAACCATTTTTCAGGTTTTCCGGCGAAGACTTTCATGTTGTCATAGGCCTGCATAACCAAATCATCAATGATAGGCAATTCGTTTTCTTGGCTCATTTCCTCATCTACCAATACAAAGCGGAAATCGCCCAAATGGTTTTTGTCGATGAAGGCATGATAGTATGGATCCAAATCGATTTCGTCTTTATCCACCATTTCCTGAATTACCATGCGCAAATACACACTGATTTTTTGCTGAACCCTGAAACCCAAACGGAATCGAACGCGAATGATGTCGTTCTTTTCTACTACGTTGATTTTGTATTCCATGGTATGCGGCTCATCCGTGATTTCGATGTTTACAAACCAGTAAAAATCGGCCCGTTTCGGACGTTTGTATAAAATGGAATAAATCAGGGGCGATTCAACCTCGTCATCGGCCTTTGCTTTACTCAAATAGATTAAGTGGGTAGCAAATTTGGGGAGGGTGGTGTCTTGGCTCAATGCGCGCAATTTGTCGCGGTAGCTGGTTAGCTTTTCTGTAACGACCATGCTCTGTTTGATTTTGCCACCTCTGTAACTGATGTACATAACGAGAATGATGCCGGCACCAATCAACAAGGTAACAAAACCTCCGTCTTGGAATTTGCTCAAGTTCGCTATTAAGAATGCGCTTTCAACCACCACAAATACGGCCATAATGAGGTAAACCAAGATGATGTTCCAGCGTTGTTTTCTCAAATAGTAAAACAGCAGGATTGAGGTCATCAACATGGTTACGGTAATGGCCAATCCGTAGGCAGCTTCCATCTTTGCGGATTCTTCGAAAATCAACACGATGAAAATACAGCCGAGCAAAAGGGCATTGTTCACCACGGGGATGTAGATCTGTCCTTTTACATTGGTAGGGAACTTTACAGTGAATTTGGGGAAGAAATGCAATCGGATGGCTTCGGATACCAAAGTGAAAGATCCGCTAATCAATGCCTGTGAAGCAATAATCGCCGCCATTGTGGCAATGGCAATTCCCACCAATAAGAACCAATCTGGCATGATGCCGTAGAAGGGTTTCTGTCCTTCCAACGACGTACCCAAGCGATTCAGTAGCCACGCACCTTGACCGAAATAGTTCAATAACAAGCTGATTTTTACAAAGACCCATGATACGCGGATGTTTTGTTTGCCGCAATGTCCAAGATCGGAATACAACGCCTCGGCCCCGGTGGTGCAAAGGAATACGGCACCTAGGAGTAGGAATGCGTTTGGACTTGATTGCAAGAAATCAACAATATAAATTGGGTTGAATGCTTTGAGGATTTCTGGGTGATGTACGATTTGATTGAATCCCAATACGCCCAACATGGAGAACCAAACGAGCATGATCGGACCGAAAAATTTCCCCACGGCGTTGGTGCCCACGCGTTGGAATAAGAAGATCACGCAAATGATGGCAATGACGATGGGAACGGTATGGATTTTACTGAGGTCGTAGGCATATCCATGTTCGGGAGTGATGTACATCAAACCTTCAATCGCAGAAGAAACCGAGATTGGGGGCGTAATGATACCATCGGCCAAAAGCATCGCTCCGCCAACCATGGTGCCTACCACGAGGTAAGGGAATCGTCTTCTCAATAAGCTGTATAGAGAGAAAATGCCCCCTTCGCCGTTGTTGTCGGCCTGCAATGTCAAAATCACATATTTGATGGTGGTTTGGAGCATGAGCGTCCAAAAGACAGCGCTAAGTCCCCCGTAAATGAGTGTGTCGGTGATGGGTTTTTCGCCCATGATGGCACTCATAACATACAGTGGAGAGGTTCCGATGTCGCCGAAAATAATACCCAGGGTAATCAAAAGGCCCGCGCCGGTGACCTTATTTATGTTAGAGTGACTCATTTGATGTTTGTGGGGCGAATTTAATGAGGAATTGATTTCGTGGATAAGAAATATTTCCATGTGTTCATTTTGTGAATAAGTGTGAACAACGCGATTTATTGGGCGATGCGCGATGTGGACGGATGGGTAAAATTTGACAGAGATAAATGTTTAATTGACACTTAAAATGTAAGAACTTTGTGGCGTCGAAAAACTCCTCAAAAAACACATGTCAACGAAATCATCTTCCACGAACACCCCAGAAAACGATTATTCTGTAAGCCACGAAGGTATCAGCACATTTTACGCTGATTTGGTTTTTGGTCCGAAAGCCCAATCCAAATACCTTTCTACCGCAGCGCAAAATGCTATCTCTCAGGCCGCGAGTCATGGACAGCCCATCTCTCGTGAAACAGCTGATGAAGTAGCTGCTGGCATGCAAGCTTGGGCCTTGGATTTGGGAGCAACCCACTACACCCACTGGTTTCAGCCATTGCGTGGAACAACTGCAGAAAAGCACGATAGCTTTTTTGAACCAACAGGCATCGATACGGGTATTGAAAAGTTTGGTGGTAAAGCATTGGCACAACAAGAACCTGATGCAAGTTCATTTCCATCTGGTGGTATTCGCAATACTTTTGAGGCGCGTGGCTACACCGCTTGGGATCCTAGCTCTCCTGCTTTCATCATGCCGAAGGCTGGTGCGAAGACCCTTTGCATTCCAACCGTATTTGTATCGTACACCGGAGAGGCCTTGGATTACAAAGCCCCTTTGTTGAAGTCGGTGGCCTTTTTGAAGCAAACCGCTACAGATGTTTGTCAGTACTTCGATAAAAACGTAACCACCTGCTCGATCTCTTTGGGTATTGAGCAAGAGTATTTCTTGGTTGATGAGCAGCAGTTCAAATCACGTCCTGATTTGATGTTTGCCGGTCGCACCTTGATTGGGAATAGTCCAGCGAAAGGACAGCAATTGGAGGATCATTACTTTGGTAGTATCCCCAATCGTGTGTTGGCGTTCATGGCAGATTTTGAAGAGCGTGCCCATTTGTTGGGTATTCCATTGCGTACCCGTCACAACGAAGTGGCGCCAGCACAGTTTGAGTGTGCGCCTCAGTATGAGGACATGAACTTGGCGGTTGATCACAACTCTTTGTTGATGGATTTGATGGAGAGTGTGGCCTTGGATCACAATTTACGCGTGTTGTTGCACGAGAAGCCCTACAAGGGAATCAATGGTTCAGGTAAGCATAACAACTGGAGTATCATTACCGATACTGGCGTGAATTTGTTGGCTCCAGGTAACAGCCCAGAGAGCAACTTGCAGTTTTTGACCTTCTTTGTAAATACCATCAAAGCCGTTCACGATCACCGCGATTTGTTGCGTGCCAGCATCGCTACCGCCGCCAACGATCACCGTTTGGGCGCCAACGAAGCTCCACCAGCAATTATGAGTGTGTTTGTTGGACATACCTTGGAAAATGTATTGAATGATTTTGAATCGGATGCGAAAGTGGGTACTAAAGCCAATGCATCGGCCACAATCAATGTTCCCAACATCCCTGAAATTTTGTTCGATAACACCGACCGAAATCGTACATCGCCCTTTGCCTTCACTGGAAATAAATTCGAATTCCGTGCGGTAGGTAGTTCTGATAACTGCTCTAGTTCAATGGTGGTGCTGAATACCATCATGGCGAATCAATTGAAAAACTTCAAAGCGGAAGTGGATGCGCGTATGGTCGAGCAGAATGTGACTGCAGAGGAAGCCATCAAGCAAATCTTGCGTACTTACATCACCGATACCAAGCGCATTTTGTTCGGTGGAAACGGTTATGGCGATGAGTGGAAAGAAGAAGCCAAGCGTCGAGGATTGTCGAACATCACCACCACTCCTGAAGCTTTGCAGGCCTATTTGACGCCAGAGGCAGAAAAATTGTTTGTTGAAAACGGTATTTTCTCGCACCGCGAGTTGGAAGCCCGCACTGAAATTCGCTATGAAACCTATGTGTTGCGTTTGCAGATTGAAGGACGTGTGATGAACGAATTGGTGAGCAGCTATGTGATTCCCGCAGCCGTGAATTACCAAAAGCGATTGGCCGATAATATCAATGCGCTGAAAGGAATGGGACTTGCCGCCAGTGCATACAAAGCGCAGGCCGAAATCGTAGAATTCCTAAGCAAGCATATCAACCGCGTATATGAATTGAATGAGCAAATGACCTCTGAGCGCGCGAAGGCGAACAATTTGGAGCATGCCGATAAGAAAGCGTTGGCTTATTGCAACAATGTGAAGCCCATGTTTGATGAAATTCGCGAGTGCTGCGATGAAATCGAACGCGTTTGCGATGATGCAGAGTGGACTTTGCCTAAGTACCGTGAGTTGCTGTCGTTGAGTTAATCAACGTGTTGGGGAGCCGCGAGGATTGCGGTTTTCTACTCCCGAATAATCACTTTTTGCGTGGTTCCTCGTTTGTATCGGAACAACAAGAGTTGATTTTTGGGCAGTGATTCCCCCTCAGACAGTGGCTGTCCTAAAGTATTCAATATTTGCCATGGCGCCTCCTTCGGGGGCGCCATGTTTGTTATACCCGCATAGCAATCGGGGATTTCGAATCGGGCATAAATGAGCGTGTCTTGGCTGAAGCACTGGTGCGACCATTGTGCACGTAAGATATAGCGACCTTTTCTGGGAAAACGATATTCGAGCAATCGTCCTTTGCTGCTGCCATAGATTAATCCGCTATCTGGGAAGGCATATTGCTTGTAAATGCTGAGATTGGCAGGGTCGTTCCACCGAGCTGAACCAATGGTATCCAAGGTGGCATCGCTGTAAATCAAGAAGTAGTGTTTCCAGCAAGTGTCTTTGGGGTCGGAGGCAACGAGCGACATGCGGGCGGTGAGAGAGTCGCAATGGGTTTGTTGTGTGGTGAGGTTGGCGGCGGCAAATGACAGGATATTGAGTTCTTTCACGAATAGGGTATCGCAGTTTCTACATTGGTTCCAGATGCTGAGCGACATTTTAAATTTGCCGGGGGAAGGAAAGGTGTAGTTACAAAGTCCGTTGTAATGTTTGCCGGTATCGGTTTTGCCCGTTTGATAATTGTAAAAGCGATATTGGTAGTTGAGGCATGAATCGGGATAGATGTTTTCGAGCTGCCATTGATAGTAACGGTTTTGGTTGTATTGCTTGAGTTTGGCGGAGAACCAATTGCATTTGAGGGGTTTGCAGCCAACTTTGATGGTGAGGTAGATGGTGGAATCGTCGCGACCGCACTTGTTTTTAACGAGTATCGTGCCATAGTATGAGCCGGTGTCGGGGAATACGACGTTGAATTTTTTGCTGAATGTGCGATAAACGGGGTCTGCGTATTGGTCCACAAATTCTGTTTCGAATTGCGAGAAACAGGTGTCGCTTACGCCTTGTAGCTCAAAGGAGTACACATTGCATTGGTTGCTGAAATTAACCGATACTTTAGACCAATTGGTTTGGCCCCACAAGGGAAGGTTTATCGCCCAGAAACAAAGCAGGGTCAAGCTCCAAGTGATGCGTTTTCGTTGCATTGAAATGACAATATACAAAATTTTGTTCGGATTTCCAAAATAAACAGTGTGAACAAAATCACGATAACTCCCGAAAATGGAGTTTATTTTTGTGAAGTTTTATGGAAAAAGTAGAGTGTTTGATCATTGGTAGCGGTCCGGCAGGTTATACCGCTGCGATTTACGCCGCGCGTGCGGATATGAAGCCCGTTATGTATGAAGGTTTGCAGCCGGGCGGACAGTTAACCATCACCACGGAGGTGGAGAATTATCCCGGTTTTCCTCATGGCATTCAGGGTCCTGAGATGATGAACCAGTTCAAGGAGCAAGCGGTTCGGTTGGGTACGGACGTGCGTTTTGGGATGGTGACATCGGTAGAATTTAAGCAGGGCGGTCCACAAAAAGTGATTGTTGATGGCAGTCATGAGATAGAGGCCCAAGCGGTGATTATCTCTACAGGTGCCAGTGCGAAGTGGTTGGGCATTCCCTCAGAGCAGCGTTTGAATGGTTCAGGTGTAAGTGCCTGTGCGGTTTGCGATGGATTCTTTTACCGCGGTCAAGATGTAGCCATTGTGGGTGCGGGAGATACCGCTTGTGAAGAGGCTTCCTACCTAGCTAAAATTTGTAATAAAGTATACATGTTGGTGCGGAAGGACGAATTCAGGGCTTCCAAAGCGATGCAGCATCGCGTGATGAATACGCCAAACATCGAAGTGTTGTTTAACACAGAAACCGATGAGATTCTGGGCGATTTTGGGGTTGAAGGATTGCGTGTAAAGAATAATGTGAGCGGTGAAACCAGAGAGTTTCCTATCAAAGGATTCTTTGTGGCGATCGGACATAAGCCCAATACAGATATTTTCAAGCCCTACATCGACATGGACGATCAAGGGTATATCATCACAAAGCCGGGTACAAGTTACACCAATGTTGAAGGGGTGTTCTGTGCGGGCGATGCACAAGATAAAATTTACCGTCAGGCGGTTACCGCTGCGGGCAGTGGTTGTATGGCCGCTTTGGATGCTGAGCGCTGGTTGGGTGCTAAGCATGCGCCCGCTCAATAAATTACATTGAAATCGATCATAGCATATTTGTGGGTCATTTGTGCAGGTGGTGCTTCGGCATTGTCTGGACAAGTGACCCATGCTGTTTTATCGGGCGATGGTGGTTCACAGCCATTGAATGGGAATGAGCCGAGTATCGCTTTCGATCCCCGCAATCCTGTGAACGGGATCATTGGTGTAAACACCAGTACGGTGATGCAAACCTCCGATCCACTATTGAAACAGTGGCAGTCTGTGGTGGTGAATCCGCCCCAAGGATTTTATGGTGACCCGGTGATGAAGATTAGCGAAAAGGGGGTTGTCTACTTAGCCCATTTGGCCAAGAACAAGGAAGGGAAATGGCCCGAGTTTTTTGATCGGATTGTTTTTGAGCGCAGTGAGGATGGGGGTAAATCGTTTACAGCCACAGATATCGGATATCGCCAAGGGAAGATGCAAGACAAGCCTTGGTTTTCGATGGATGAGTGGAAAAAGAGCAAGGGCTATGGCAATGTTTATGTGACGTGGACGGAGTTTGATGCCTATCACAGCCCATCGCCAAATGATTCCTCTAGGATTTGGTTTGCCCGGTCGTTGGATGGAGGAAAGCAATTTGAGACGCCTGTGGTGATTAGCGATCGCAGTGGGGATGCCATGGACGATGATGCTACGGCAGAGGGGGCTAATGTTACCGTAACTCCCGATGGGAAGTTGCACGCTGTTTGGTCCAGAAATGACACCATTTGGTACGATTGCAGCGCGGATTATGGAAAGACCTGGGGCGTTGATCAGTTTGTGGCCGAACAGTTTGGTGGATGGAATCACGATGCTGTGCGCGGAACAATGCGGGTGAATGGAATGCCTTTTATTGTCTCTAATTCAAAAGGGTATTTGTTTGTGGTGTATTCGGGTGGTGCTTGCAAGAAGCAAGAAACGGGGACTTGCAGAAGCAGAAATGTTTACTTGGTTTGTAAGTTCAGTGCCAATGGATTGTTTACCGCGCCGGCGGTAGTGAATCGATTGGAACCGGGTATGGATGATGCGGCGCATCGGTTGGATGTCAATACCCCCGATTTTGAATTTACCGAGCAATATTCTCCGGTGTTGGCGACATCTGCCGATAAACGTCGGGTATTTGTAGCTTGGCAGGATCGTAGGCGGAGTGTAACCGGTGGATTTTTCGATGTCTATGGTGCGGAATTGGTGGTAAAACCCTGGTTTCGTGGGAAATCGGGCGGTCAAAGTTGGCTCAAGCAATGTGAAAATATTCGGTTGTCGAAAAGTGCTTCAATGGCCCCCGGCAATGCGGTTTTCATGGGCGATTATATTGGTTTGGATTGGCATGGCGATATGGTTGTAGCGTATACGGGCTTTGATGTTTCGAGATCGCATCCGGTGATACACTTGGCGAAGGTTCATGTGAAGTCACGATGGATGGGCCTGCGAAAAATCGAGGGGGAAGATCGTGTTCGTGAGCCGGGTTTGAGTTTGTGGGTGATGGACGATGTGGTTGAGAAGAGCAATACCCGGGAGGGCGAAGTGGATTCCAGAAAAGATAAAAAAATCTTCATTTGGGCAGAATGGCCCGAAACGACCAATTTTACCGTTGAGATTAAAATGGGATCTCAGGTCGTTTTTTCGCATGTGTTTGAAAATGTGTTGGATGGGAAGGTTGATTTTGAATTGCCATTATCGCGATTTGTCCCCGGATCCTACGAAATGGTGTTGAGAAAGAAGGGTAGAAGCGTGTCTTTGCCCGTTTATTTAAAATAATTGCAGAAAGAATGCACGAAATCGTGCAAGTCCTTTGTCTAAATACACTTGAAAACCTATTTTTGCTTCCCTTTTAATAGACTATGGCAGTAATACAGAAGTTAAGAAACTCAGGAATGGTTGTGATCGTGGTCGTGGCCGCCTTGGTTTTGTTCGTGATCGGAGATCTTTTAAACAGTCGTTATGGCGCTAACAACAACACTTCCGAAGAGGGTGTGTTTGTTGAGATCGCAGGCAAATCGTTTAAGGAAAAAGAAGATTTGGAGCCTTTGGTGAACAAATTGTATCAGCAAAAGATGGCGAATGATCCTTCTTTGGCAACCAAAATGCAGTCGGATGAGAAATTCCGTACAAAAACTGTAAAGGAGTTGTACCAGAGTGCATACGATCAATTGATTCGCGAGCAGATTTTGATGAAAGAAATCGAAAAGTCTGGTATCACTTTGTCTGATGCTGACATTAACGAATTGTTGGTTGGTTCGCATCCTAGCGAGTCGATGATGCAGATTCCTGACTTTCAAACCGACGGTAAGTTCGATGGCAAGAAAGTGGAAATGATCTTCAAGCAAGGTAAGTCAAACGCCCAGTTGAAAGCCAACTTGTTGAGCTTGGTTGAGAGTATTACCAACTACGAGAAGATTGAGCGTTATGCTACTTATGTATCTAAAGCCAATGTGAAGACTAAGGCCGAGAAGGAATACGAATACGTAGTTGCCAACCAAGGTGTAATGGGAAGCATCATCAACATCGCACACAACAGCATTCCTGATAAGGACGTGAAGTTGACCGATGCTGATTTGGAAGATTATTTGGCTCGCAACAAAGAGAAATTCAAATTCAGTGCTGAAGCGCGCAACGTGAAATATGTGGTTTGGGATGTAGTTCCAACCCAGCAAGATACCATGGAGGCATACACAACTGCCATGAGAACCGCAGAAGGTATGCGTACCCAAACTGAGCCGGATACCATGGGTGCGTTGGGATTCTATAACATCACCAACTTGCCAGAGTCGGCTCCTGAAGAAGTGAAAAACATCGTTTGGAATTCACCATTGAATGCGGTTGTTGGTCCGATTTATCGTGAAGGCAACTTCTACATTTGGCAAAAAGTGGCTGAAGCCAAGGATACTGTTCCTATGGTACATGCCGCGCATATTTTGATTCCAACTTCTGGTTCTTTGCCTGACGGTACTACCATTGCTGATTCTGTAGCTGCTGAAGCCAAAGCCCGTGAGGTATTGGGTCAGATCGTAGGTGGCGCAAACATGGCTGAATTGGCGCCCAAATTGTCAACAGATCAAGGGTCTGCTGCCAAGGGTGGTGATTTGGGATGGGCTGCTGCCAGTGGTTATGTGAAAGAGTTTGCAGAATTTACCAAAACCGCGACCAAAGGTCAGGTAGGAATGGTGAAAACCCAGTTCGGTTTCCACATCATCAAGATGGTGGATGACGCTCAGAGCAAGAAAATCAAATACACCCAGAATATGGTGGAATTGGCTGCAAGTCCTAGCACCGTAAGTGTGGTGGATGAGAAGAGCCGTGCTTTCCGCAACAAAGTAACTGCAGACGCTGGTTCTTTTGACAAAGCGGTTGAGTCGATGGCGTTGGTTCCTCGTGTAATGAAGGATTTGAAAACTGATATGCAGGGAATTCCTGGTATCAATGCACCAGAGAACGTGAAGACCATCATGTACTGGTTGTTTGATAAAGAACGTGAAAAAGGAAATGTTTCTGATGTATTCCAATTTGCCGGTGCACACGTAGTTTTCAGTGTTGAAGCGGTGAAGCACGTTGGATATGCGAAGGTTGAAGATGTTCGCTCTGAAATTGAGCCATTGGTTCGTGAAGAATTGAAGGGTAAATTGATCGCTGAGAAATTGGCGAAGGCAGCTGAAAAAGCCAAATCGCCCCGTGAATTGGCGAGCATGGCTGGTGCAACTTTGATTCCTTTGGAGTCGTTGAAAATGGGTCAAAACTTCTTGCCTCAGTTGGCCGCTGAAATGCGCATTTTGGGTGCTGCGTTTGGTGTAGAATTGAAGAAATTCTCAACGCCTGTGATTGGTAAAAATAATACTGCCATGATCTGGATCGACAAGCGCGATGATATCAAGGTGCCTAAATCTGCTGGTGATGCGCCAGATCCATTTGAGTTCTACAACCGTCCTCAGTACATCATGAACACATTGCAAGATGTATTGACTAAAAAGGCCCAAGTACAAGACTTCCGCTACAAGTATGAGTGGTTCTAGTATCGGGTAACGAATAGGAAAATTTTGTGAGGGGCCCCGGCGAATGCCGGGGCCCCTCTTTTTTTGCCAATGAATTGGCAATCACCCTGCGCATGTCGTATTTTTGTGATTATGTCAGTCATTACCCACGAATTATCGCTCCAGAATTTTCATGAACAACTTACTTATGTTTTGGCTCATTACCACAAACATGGTAAATCGGTGAGTCAATACAACAATATCGTCATTGGTGGATTGGGGGGTAGTGGTATTGGCGGACGTATTGCGCGTCTGGCTTTTTTACAAGAAATGCCGGTGCCCGTGGAGGTGTTTAGCGAGTATTCTTTGCCCGCTTACGCCAACAACAAAACATTGGTGATCCTTTGTTCGTACAGTGGTAACACCGAAGAGACCCTTTCGATGTTCGCACAAGCCCAGAGCCGTGGTTGTGAAATGATTTGCGTGGCTGCATCTGGTCAGTTGAAAGCTTTGGCGGAAACCCATCATTTGCCTTTCTATAGTGTGGCGCTTGGGTATCAACCCCGCATGACATTGGGATTTGGTTTGGGAACGTTGGTTATGATATTGGGAGAGTTGATGGGCAAAGACATGACGGCAACCATTCAGGACGTGGAAGCAATGTTCAAATCACCCGAGACCATTGTTGCCCGCGCCAAGGAAATGTACGAGGTCTTTAAACCAACCATCGCCCAGAAGTTTGTGGTGGTTTGTGATTTGCCTTATGAAGCGGTGGCGATCCGTTTCTGTCAACAAATACAGGAAAATGCCAAAGGAGAAGGTTTTGTCTCTGTTCTGCCCGAGGCCAACCACAACATGATTGAAAGCTATTACGAAAAGCACGATACCAATTTTATCTTGTTGAATAGCGGTGGCAATGCCCGTGTGAACGCGCGTTTTGATTTTCTTAAAGGCGTACTAACTGATTTGGGTAACGTTGTATATCAATATCCCGTTGCAGACGCAAGTTTGATGTCACAGTTTGAAGTTATTCATGCCACAGATTGGTTGAGTGTTTGGGCTTCTGATGACAAGCAAGTAGATAACATGCAGGTAGGGATCATCATGAAGTTGAAAGGTCACCTAGAAAATCTAAAGTAACTTCATGAAAATCACCTTCCTGGGTACGGGAACCTCGCAAGGGGTGCCACCGATTGGCTGTAACAGTGAAGTGTGTTTGAGTGATAATCCCAAAGACAAGCGTTTGAGGGCTTCCGTGCATGTGCAGTGGAAGCATCTGAGTTTGCTGATTGATTGTGGTCCGGATTTCCGTTATCAGATGTTGCGTGCGGGTATCAATCAACTTGATGCAATTCTGTTTACCCATGAACACAGAGATCATACCGCAGGGTTAGACGACATACGTCCTTATAATTACCTGCAAAATGGCCCTATGCCCGTTTATCTGCATCCCAGGGTTTATGGCGCGTTTCAGTCACAGTACGACTATATTTTTCAACCTGTGCCATATCCCGGAATCCCACAAATTGATTGGCATTTGATTGATTTGGATGCGTTCAGTATTCACGGACATACCATTCAACCGGTGGAGGTGATGCATTACAAATTGCCTGTGTTGGGCTTTGTGTTAGACCGGTTTGCTTATGTTACAGACGCCAATTACATTTCAGATCAGGAAAAAGAGAAACTCAAAGGAATGGATGTACTGGTGTTGAATGCCCTGCGAAGAGAAGAGCATATCAGTCATTTTACCTTAGATCAAGCGGTTGCCTTGGCCAAAGAACTTGGTGCCAAACAAACCTATTTTACCCACATGAGTCATCAAATCGGCCTGCACGACGAAGTTTGTGCAGAATTGCCTGAGGGCATTGATCTGGCCTACGATGGCTTGGTGGTTGAGCTGCCTTGACTCGGTTACATAGCGACTTCCCGCGGCGTGAATTACAAGCGCTGAAACAGATCCATATAGAATTCCACACCTTTGCCAAACTGCTTGCGTGTGATGTGCTCGTTAATGCCATGTATACTTGACAAATTGGAAGCTGAAAATTCAAAGGGCACAAAACGATACATGCGATTGGTAACCGCCGTGTAATTTTTGCAATCTGTTCCTGTAATGACCAATCCTGGCACGACCACTGTCTCCGTGAAGTTAGCTTGGATAGCGGCTTTGATTTGGTCGTAACCGTCGCCATTGGCCGCTGAAACTGGGGTGGCCTCCCTTCCTTCAGCGTAGGTGCTGATTTCAATGCGAGGATCGTTCAATACATCTTTAATCTCATCCATGGCCGCTGCGATGCTATGCCCCGGGAATAAGCGCAAATTGACAATGGCTTCAGCTGTTGGTGGGACAACATTTTCTTTGTTTCCAGCACGCATAATGGTGGTTACATGGGTAGTTCTGATGGTCGCCGCAGTTTTCTCGCCCCCTTGTAAAACCATTTTCACCAAGGGAGCTGTGAGCCAAAGATTGCTGAACAATAATCGATACCCAAAATTCATGTAAGGCGCTGCTTCCGTAAATAGTCCTCTAACGGGTTGTTCAAGGTTAGATGCAAATTGGTGATGCTCTAATTTGCTCAGTCCCTTGCTCAAGATTGCCGTGGCATTTTCTGGGTTGGGCCATGCGGAATGTCCGCCCAACTGTTTCACTTTTAATTTTACACTCACAAATCCTTTTTCGCTTAGACCAATGATCGCGCAATCATTCTTTAATCCAGGAACAATGCCTTTCATCACCCCAAATCCTTCATCGGAAATAAAGGCAACTGGAATCTTATGCTTGATCAAATGTTGTGCGATGGCCGATGCGCCATGACTGCCTCCCGTTTCTTCATCATGTCCAAACCCAAACAACAGGGTGCGTTTTATGGGTAGTCCCAAGGCCAAAGTTCGCTCCGCCGCCTCCATCAACCCAATGACTACATTTTTGTCGTCCAGCGCACCCCGACCCCAGAGGGTATCTTTTACAATACGACCGCTATAAGGACCGTGTTTCCATTGTGCACTGTCAGGGGTAGGTACAACGTCCATATGGCCAATGAACATGGCTGCAGCTTCTTTGCTACTGCCTTTTAGGGTGATAAGCAGGCTGTGCTGGTTGATGACTTCCCAATTGGCCCGAGCCGCTAACAAAGGATAAGTGCGTTTTAACCATGCGTGAAATGCAAGGATGCTGTTGTGGTTGATACTGTCGTTGTTGGCATCATCATACCCCACAATGCGATACGTGGTAGCTTGGGCCAAATGTTCTAATGCGGTATTTGCGATGCTTTGGCGATAGGCGGCGTCTAGGGTGAGGCTCTTGCTCGTATTACTCAATGATTTGGGTTGATTCAACAGGGCGATACCCATCGCGGTCAACAGTGTTGCGATAATTACGTATCCGAGTATCTTGAGAAAACGTTTTAAAACTGGCATAATGAATTGCCTAGCAATGTTAACGAAAAATTCTATTTAAGGCGTACCTTGGATATAAATGAATTTTCCCATCGCAGTTTCGGATCCATCAGAATTGATGGCGAATACAAACAATACACCGCTGTTTGGTTGGGTGCCATCAAGACGGAATCCATTCCAAGTAGCTTTGCCACCGTTGGCTTTGGTTTGATAGATGAGTTTGCCCGTTACATCCGTGATTTTGATTTCTGCGTTGCTCGTTAAGCCCTCGATAGCAATCAATCCATCGTATTTGGGTGGCACAGGATTGGGGTATATTTTGATTTTATCGAACAGTTCAGCGGCTTCACTGGCATCGCTTCTGTAGGAGATGATGCCTTTGTCGGTTCCTGCGAAAATTTCCCCACTCACATTGTTTTGTCCGATACAAATTACCCGGTTCGATAACAGTGGACTATTGTCGCTGTCAAAGTGTTTAATCACGCGTTGACCGTAGGCATCAACCAAAAATATCCCATTGTTGGTTGCCATCCATTTGCGTCCGCCGCCGTCTACACAGATGTCGTTGATCGTTTCTTCACCCATCAAATAACCTACATCGCCATCTTGATCAACGATGTAGCGATCCAGTTTGGGGTTGGTGAACAAACTGCTGGAGCCCGAGAAAACGTTGAGCCCTTGGTTGGTGCCAATCCATGTGTAGCCGAGATCATCGCTCTTAACCGACAATACCTCTGTAGAAATAAGTCCTTGTTGTGAGCCAATATACACAGAGCGGTCATCGGTTTGGAGGTCTATCGATTTACCTTCGTCGAATACTTGAATGCCGCCAGTTTGTAGGATCATCCATTTCCTATCGAGGTAATCGATACTCAGGTCTTTTACTTCTCTGCAAGCCGATGGGGTAGCAACGGTTTTCCAACTGCCTGATTTTGTTAAACAAAATAGTGGGTCATCGGCACCAAAGGAAGCGATCCAAATATTGCCTTTGCTGTCTTCCGCGATGCCAGAAACCTTGATCAAATTGATGGGCGGCTGTCGTTTCAGGGGTGAATTGGTTTCATCGAATCGATTGATCACAACACCATCTTTGATAACCAAGATACCGTTAGAATGGGTTGCCGCCATATACCAATTTTTTGATTTGATGTACTGCACGAAAGTGAAATCGTACATGTTGGTATTGAACGGGGAGGAAAGGTTGTTCTTCCAGCCCGTGGGTGTGTAGATGTAGAAACCGGCGTTGTTAAATGCATTGCCGAACGTTGAACTTACACCACCCGCAGATGCTAATACCTCCGGGGCGTTTTGGGTCATTCGGAAAATGGAGGGGTCGGCCGGACCGTCGGGCATAAAGGCCACTTCCCCTGCAGGGTCTTTTTTAATGACGCCAGGGCCGATTCCCGTACAAAACCAAAATAGGCCATCTTTGAATTGGGTGATTCCTGCGACCAAATTGATGCTTTCGTTGGTGATGTTGCCATTGAGCAGGGTCCGGATTTCACCTTGCCTGGCTATGTGTGTGCCGAAGGCATTGTTCCAAATACGGGCAACGAATCGCTTTTCATTCAAGAATTGTCCCAATCCTTTATTCCATTGGTAGATGATGCTATCGCGCTCAAATAAGAGTGTATTGTTGTAAGGGGTAAGGTGATTACAGGGCTTTGTATCTTCCACGGCCCATTGCCATTGTGTGTAGTCATTTAAGTTGACGGCTTTTGACCATTTTGCGAAGCGAATGCCTTTGTCGGTTCCGATATAGACAGAATCGCCAACGACTGCCGATGATAAAACGGGGATGGCAGTTCCATTGGGACCGATGCTAGAATAACTGTCGTTTATTTCGTGATTGTTCAGGTCAACCACCAACAAACCAAAAAAGGTTGAGATAAGTGCCTCATTATCCTTGAAACTGGCAGACAGGATGCGTTTGTCGCCCTGAAGTATCTTGTTTTTAAAACCAGGGATATTGAAGATGATTCTATCGTTCTGAAGCAAATCGATATTGCCATCAGAATAACCAATCAATAGCAAATCTTTTTGGCTATTGTAGGCGAGGGTCGTGACTTCGTTGTTTGCAAAACCTTCCTCCTTACCCAACTTTTCCATGTCGCCGTAATTCATCATTACCCGGAAAAATCCTTGAATGGAAGCGGCATATACAAAGCGATTACTCGCTTCGCAAATCAACGCATTTTTATAGCTTAAATGGGTGCGCCATTGGCCTGTTTGGATCAATTGACCTTGCACAGAACATAAAGCACCCAAGAAAAATAATATGCCAAAAATGCGTTTTTTCATGTTGGATTAATTGAACGTGTAACGCGCTTCGATTCCAAAGTCGGTTAATGCCGTGTAGAATTGTGAGGCTGTTTTGGGGTTCATCACCACACGATTGTACTTAACCGCCAAGTTGATTTTTTGGTTCACTTGGTAAGTGATGCTTGGTGCAATGCGGATGTTCTGCATACCTGCCGTGTAGTTGTTGATGTTTAAATCTACTTTGCGAATCACGGTTACGTTATCGGTTACACTAACGGTCATGTCGAAACGGAAATCATTGGGCAGATATACCCATCGTCCGTTTCTGCGCCACGGTAGGGTTAAGCCGGTCGTTCTATATCCAGCGTTTAATTGGAATTCATTGTTGCGCATTTCTGTCAAGTTGAACGAAGCAGCGAACAGTTTTAAGACCCTAGAACGTTTGTACTCCAAACCAACAGTCCAATTGTTTTTGGTGGTCACGTTTAATCCAATCAACGGGAAGAATCCTTCAGAAATGGTGGCATCAGCGATTTGGAACTTGGGTGTGAGGTCCTTGCCTATGGCCACTGATTCGTTGGGGTCATATTTCAAGTTTTGGGTGTATGTACCAATGGAATATCGACCTGTATACGCGTGTTTGATATTGATGTTGCTGAATCTGCTGCCTAAGAATTTAATTTTCGTTAAACCATTGTAATTGACATTCCAATTGGGCAGTGGGATTGTGGGGAATCCGGATACATTACTGTAGCCCAAGTCCTGTCCTGCATAGGTTCCATAAAAAGCACCAACCAAAACATCTTGTGAATTTTTACTATATCCAAGGGGGAATTTGGTGGTGGTATCAATAACGTTAGCACCAATACGCTGGTTCGATAGTCTTTGTGCTACAGTATAGCGATTGCTGAGCAACTGGGTGAAGACGGCGTTTGTATGATTGTTTGAATTTGCCAATGTTACATCCTTCACAAAATGGGTTTTGTAGAACATGCCCGTAATATTGAAGTTTCCGGTTTGGGTTAGACCTTGGTCCATCCATGCAAATCCATCGTACTTAAACACAGATTGGGTCCCTTGTGTATGGGTTCTCGCAAAATCTAGGCGAATTCTAAAGTTCTTGATGGGTTCAATGGTAATGTTCGATGTGAAGTTCTCCGTTTTGTTGTTTCGGTAGAAGTTAGATTGACGTGAGTCTGTCTTCAGGGCACCCAAATCGGCAAGTTTATAGCGCAAATTGGGGTCTTGAAGTCCGAATACGAAACCAAGTCCCGGTTGTGCATGTTTGAAATTGGTACCAAAATAGTCTGGTTTGTATCCAAATCCTGGCAACTCTGTATTCTCTTTTAATTGATAACTGAAGCCGACGTTTTTCAGCATGCTCACAAAATTGCCAGCAAAGATTTTAGCGGGGTTGGCTTTTTTCGTCTCGGGTTGACCTTTTTGCAATGCACTTTCAAAACTTGGTCCTTCATCATCCGTTTTGGGTTTTGCCGGTGTTGCGGCAGCAGGTTTTTTCGATTTCTTGGGTTTTTCCAAATCGCGGAGCCAGGGAATGGTGGAGTACAACTGGGTGAAATTTAACTGACCACTGATATTGATATCCTGTCCGTTTTGCAAACGATTCCCCAAGGATTCAAACGCCGGTGGAGCTTGATTCCATTCGTAACTGCCCACATAAGTCACGGTGGTGTTCATCCAGCGCGTGAGTTTAGACTTTGAGAACGGTAGGGTGTAGGTCGCATTTACGTTTTGGTAAAATTTGGTCATTCTACCCAAACTCAAGAATTCGCGACGCACAGAATCCAACTTGATTTCGTTGTCCAATTTACCAAAGGGCTCTTGTATGCGAGAGGTCACATTGGCTGAATAATTCACTTTCAAAGATTCGGTCAACGGCAGGTTTGTGTTGAAGTTCCTCAAAATGGTGAAGTTCTTATCATACAAACGCGGATTGACTTGTATAAACTTGTTGTTGTTCCTTGCTTGTTGCTCACTGTATAAGCGATTGGCTTGAATTTGTGAACTGAAACTGGATGGCAAAAGGTTGTAATTGAAATCCTTAACCAATGCCAATTTCTTTGATTTGATTTTACGGAATGGTTTGTGGTATTTGGTATTTCTGCTGTAGGTGTACCCAATTGTGGCCTGGGTAGTTTTGATAAAATACTCTTCAATTTGTTGGTTCCTGCGGTAGTTGTTTTGATAACTGTAGCCGAGGACGAAGTTGCTGGGCGACCAAATCTTTGGCAATTTACCCATCGCCGAAGCAACCCTTACGTTGTTGAAGTTGATGCTGTAGAGTGAATTGTATTCTTCGGCTGCTTTCTTCACCGCATTGCGTGTAGAGATATCGGCAATCCCCGAAAGGAAGGCCCTTAATTCAAGGTCGGGATTCAGGGGGTAGTACTTGGGTCTAACGTAACTCTCTGAGTACCCTATGTACATAGGAACGCTCACTCCGGCTTTCTTGGGGAAGAATTTGCCCAATTCCAAGTTAGAGGCGATGTCGTAATTGAGGTTGGTGCTCAAACTACGATCGTTGAGTTTTTTATCGACATCCCCAAATCCAATGGTTCTGATGGTTCCACCCATGTTTAGCTGGCCGAAATCCGCCAACTGCATCTGGATGTTGGCCAGGGTAGCATACCCCCCCTTGTTGGCAATCTCCTTTACACGTAGTTCATTGAACCATGTCTCAAAACACTTGGGTGAGCTACTGTTATTTTTAATACCCACCATCATGACCCTCAAGTTTCCTACGTCTGGCAATCCCATTACGGTGATTTTGCCTTTACCCATGAATTTGATGTATGGTGCAGTCATTGGCCATGCTGCGTTTTGTCGGGCTATTTTCAGGTCGTAAAATGAATCCAAGGCAAAATCCATCAGGTTTTCTGCGGGCCAAATTAACGGCGCGGCATTTCCATTTCTGGTATTTACAATGCCCCGGGTCATTTTTAACGGGATTTCATATTCGTAGTAGTTCGAAGTTAAATCAGTTCCAAATCGGATAAAAGCAGATACCTCGCCATCATTAATGCTGTTGTTTTGGCTTTCTTCCGCATGGATGAACATCTGCATTCTCTTGTAGTTACGCGCATCGAAAGTGGTGGTTTTGAATGCGGCACGACTGTCGCCTGGCTTCAATTCACATACTTGCAAAGAGAGTGCTTGCTCGTTCTCCAACACGGTGCCAAGACTTGCCATGTTTTGTACACGATCAATACCTGGAGGTGAAACATATGCAATGGGAGAGCGGTTGCTGTTTTCCTCAATGTTCACTGCACTAACCACAAATTTGGTCCCGTCATTGGGGTCCTGCGGTACAATAACGCCGGGAGTTTTAAGGCTATTGGTGTATCTGCGCCAATCGGCTCGAACCATATTGATGTAGCCCATTCTCAGTAATGCGGTATCGTTAAAGCCCGTCATCACCATGCGCATAAAACGGATGCTCTTGAAATCGCTGATGTTTCCAACCGCTTTTTCAAATTCGCGAATGGGTATTTTTAATTGATACCATTTGATGTCGCGGTCTTTTCCGTTTCTCAATTTCACCCTTCCAACTACAATGTCAGAAACATAGTTACGGCCAATTTGCATATCGGCCGCATTGATTTTAATGCGGTATTGGAAGTAATCCTCGCTTTGGTTCAGGGTGAAATCACGGTTTACGTCTTCGTCTGAGGGTATAGGCGTACTTGACTTTGGCATGCCCGCGTAATTGCCGGTATATTGTTCATTGTTTGAATTGCCTTGGTGTCCCTGGAATTTTGCGTATCTTCCAATAATATCCGCATCCAAGCCGTCATATACATTCTCTAAGTAATGCACAAAATTGTCGTTGCTAGGATCGGAAACAGCATCCACATAATATTTAGACCCCGCTCCGAAATTCGCCGCGATTTTCTTCAGCAGTGAAGAGTCAAAGTGTGCAACCTCCTGCTGATCGTTCATGCCATCGAGTCCCAAATCTTGGCTCTTCAATGTGGCTGCATTGTTGTCAAAGGCGAAGTTGATTTGAGGTCCGCTGGGCACGATAGCATATTGGGTTGTATCGGTCTCCGTGTTGCTACTAGCACTTGTAGGCAATCCATTTTCAAAGGATTTTCTTCTGTCAGGCAAGATGTCTTCACTCACATTACCCAGGTGCAACAACAGTTCTCCCTTTAAATTGGGGTTGCTCGCCATTGGGTCGTGCATCCAAATTTCGATGTAATCAATGTTGGCGGCTTCGAAATCATTTTGGTCAATTTTGCGGGTAATACCGGCCCAACTCAATTGTGGATTCAACAGTTCTCCTTTGTCGTTTATTTCAGAAGGGCTACTGTTGAAATTGTACATGCCTCGTTCGGTAGGACGGAAAAACAAATCCAAGGTGGGCAGTATGGTTGGTGTTCCTTGTGGGAAGTTTCTTTGAGGGAACAAATCACGCTGATCTACCTGGCGTTGGAAGGGATCGCTTAGGATATTGTCGACACGCTGTTTGATATTATCAGGCATGTCGTTGTCTCTGTAGAACAACTGGTCGATGGTATAAAAACTCAGTGCAGCGTGGTGGTTCATCCAACTGAATTTGTCAACGGTTTTTGTATCCGGGAACAAATCCTCTTGTTTTTGAGGGATGGCGGCTACTACCCAGTTGCTGACGTTTTTAAGGTCGTTTGACAACTCCGCATTTTCAAAATCCTCTAAATTGGATACCCCGCGCTGATTGCCCTGTGATTTATGGTTGTGCGGAAATATCTTGGCAAATTCACCGTATGCAGTAATGTTTGATATTTCCTTGGTCTCTAGGAAGGGGAGTGCATCGATGATTTTGGTTAAAAATCTTGACTTGGAACTATAGGCCACATCCGCCCCGATAATGGTGTTCAACAGAGGCTCCTCGTTGAAATTGGTTTTGGTTGTGAGGGGACGTTCATACATGTGCAAGGCAGTTCCACCCACGATGAGCTTTTTATTGAATTTATGTTCTATGCGTCCGCCCAACAATGTCTTTTGTTGGATGTTGAAGAAACTTTGTCCATCCGCACTCGCCCGAATTTCGGCACCTCCACGCAACAACCCTTCATTGATGATTTTAACTCTTCCCAAGGCATAATCCACTTCGTAATCCATGCCCTCTGTCAATGGACGCCCATTGGCGGTTACACGCACCGATCCCCTCTGTAGGTTGGTGGTTCCCAAGAATAATTCAGCACCATTGCTGCTTTTATAACTTCCTTGTAAAAAGAACTTGTTGTGCTTTACGTCTTGTTGCGCTAGCCATTTTGTGCTGTCATAGAGTGCGTCGTAACAGTAATAATCCCCCAAATCGTTTCTGCCATTGAACTGCTCCCGCAAATAATCGCCAAAGGGTTCAGTTACCGGAAAGATGATTCGGGCATATTGGGTATTAACGGTCAATCCTTCGATTGCATCGAATACGCCATCGGGTTTCGCCTCCTGCTGTCGGTTGAGTTTGTCCAACCCCATCACGCGAATCAACGGGTTTCCATTGATCAGATTCGGACAATTGGCGTTTCCAATAGGCAGGTAGTTATAATCGCCACCGGTGGTATCATCGGCATAAATGAGGTTTAGTTTGAAGTCTTCTAGGCTCAAACTATAAGTGTTCAAGGCATAGATGTTTTTCATCATCAGTTTCCACATGGGAAGGCGGGTTCTGATGGTGTTGCCTTTCAACATTTTCAAAAACAGCAGTTGCTGGTTGCCGGGAGCAACATCGCGCGAAAATTCACCCACCTGGAAAACTTCACCGTTGTAGGTGTATTCAAAAGCCACGGCCAAAATCTCATCGTTGTTGAGGGGCTGGTTCAGTGAAATGTAGCCCAACTGAGAATTCAAACTGAATTCCTTTTCAGAGAGTTGGCGAGCATAGTTCAACATGTCGAAATCGACAGTTTGCTCGAAATAGGGCATGTTGGCATATACGCGGTCAATCGCTTTTCCAGTAAACCGAGCATCGGGATCGTTTTTAATTTTGCCGTACAAGGTATTGGCGTCGTTGTTGGCTTGAGGATTGGGCGATCCTCCGAGGGCAGAGCGATAAGGATTAGCCTCTCCCAAATCCTGGAATGCTAGAATGTCGCGCGGGGTTTCAACATTCGCATTGCGGTTGGTGATCCATACTTCAACACGGTTGATGATGACTCCGCTGGCAACAATGGGTAGGTTCTCCAGTGATTTATTGTAGTTGTCTCTGAAGAATTGAGACAAGAAAAAGTGTTTATTTTGATCGTAATTGTCAGCAGTTATCTTGAACTCGTTCATTTGAGCTCCGCCTTTCAAAACGGTCTCTGTGCTCTGTCCTTTATTCTGTGAAAACACCGTTTTTACAGTGGTTTTACCGAATTGCATGGTGTTTGAAAATCCAAACAAGCTGTTGGCTGGTTTAATAAGCTGCGTTGGGAGGTTCATGTTTACATTCCCCACTTGAACATCCTTCAAGATACCATCCGGTTTGCCTTTCCATCCCAAATTGGTTTGGTTATCAAATTCAAAAGCCGCTTCAGTATCGTAGTTGATACCCAATTTGACAAATTCGCCCACACTACCATTCGCACTGATTTGCATCTGTTGGTCAAAGACCGGCACGAAATATCGTTGTTGTCGTTTCGAGAAGTTGGGGTTACGGTTTACGTTGATACTACCACCCAATTTCACCATGGCACTACCGTTGAGTTGGAAATCGACACCTCCCTCACCAAAAATTTTTGAAACGGTTGGGTTGTTCAATTCCGCTTTGATCAAGTCACTTACTCCCTTGTTGTTGGGGCCGAGCGCATAGGCACTTTGCGATTTGTCGCGGAAATATTGTTCCCTTTCTATTTTGCCTTGCTTCTGGAAGTACTCTGTAACTGAGATGGTTTCGCCGGTAGGGTAGCTCAAAGAGCCCAACATGCGATAGCCCTCATAGCGATTCTCGCGTGCATTGTAGCGCCATTCAGTTTTGATGGGGTTTTCTAAGTCTATTTTACTGCCGACACCATTGTTTTGATTGATGCGATAGCGGAGACTATTTGTATCGGTTTGCGCCCAAGACTGCTGGGTCATACCGGCCATAAATCCAATCAGCAACAGAAAAACATGCACGATATTTCGGCAATAGCGCGTTGGGTTTGCGTGAAATTTCATTCTTGACACTTCTAAACGTTGTGTAGCTGTTTGGCGAATAGGCTTATTTTATAGTAGGTTTGGCAAGTTACAAAATTTTCAGTGAATTTTTTATCAGTTCTTCGATGGTGGCGGTGCCTCCCAAATCCTTACTCACTTTCATCAATGCTTTTTCTGCATTGGCCTTGAGATATCCTAAGGTAGTCAACGCGGCCAATGCTTCACTGAAGTGATCGCTCACACCCGAAGCTGCGCTCAATCCCATGGATTTTTTCCCGCCCATGAGTTTATCGCGAAGTTCCAAAACAATGCGTTGGGCGCTCTTTTCTCCAATACCCTTGATGCTTTTCAATAGCCCAACATTTCCGTTCAAGATGGCAGAGGCCAAATCGTCGGGAGCCAGACTGCTCAACATCAACATGGCGGTATTGTTGCCCACTCCGGAAACACTGGTCAACATGCGAAACATGTGACGCTCATCGGGATCCGCAAATGCAAATAAGTTCATCGAAACCGGACTTTGGTTTTCCACTTTGAACAACAAGTCCACGAATAATCGGGCGGTTTTGTGGCCCTTGATCTTCTCGTAGGTGGTTAAGCTGATGGCGGCGATATAGCCCAATCCTTGGTTTGAAATAACCACATGGGTTGGATTTATCGATTCGATATTGCCTTCAATGAAGTCGTACATGTGTTAGTGTGTTTGGTATTTGCGTTTGCGATAAATGTAATTGGCGACACCAAATAAGAACATGCTGAGCATCGGCGCAATGAGGTTGAACCACTGCCAATAGCTGCGTTCAATGCGTGTCTTTTCAGGGTCTAGCAATCGCAATGTTTTCTCTTTTGCCCGTATCTCAATCAAACCATTATCATCGATCAAGTAGTCGATACAATTTAATAAGAATTTCTTGTTGGCAAAGGTTGTTTTCGTAAATCGATCAAATCCGGTGGGGTAAATGCCCCCTCTGCCACTGATGCCATTTCGCATCAAATCGCCATCGGCAAGGACAATCATCTTTGAATTCCCTGTAGGGAGGAACGGCACACCGTCGTAATGCTTTTGATAAATAAACGGAGATTGGAATTTGCCTTCGAGCAATACCCCAGAAAGTTTGCTTCCGCCGCGCAATGTATTGCGATATCGGTCATCCCTGGATTGCATATAGGCCGTTTCTAAGTCCACTGTGGCGGGCGCCTGAATGGTCTTGGTGTATGGAGAACTGCTCAATAAAGGCGTTACGTTTAATTCTGGTCTTGATTTGGCCGATAACGTTCCTGGGAATTGTCCCCAAATGGGTCCCACATTGCGGTTGATGATATGTGGTGAGCTGGCCGACATAAATACTGGAAAATAGAAGAAGTCAATCATCTCCGGTCTGCCGCCAACAGGAATGGGTATAGCGTTGCAATTGGCATCCATCAGTAGTGTGGATTCTAGTTTTACGCCATAGTGGAACAACGAAGCTGAAATATTCTCAAGCTGGTTATCCATAGCAATGATTTGGGAGCTGTTTTCGAAACTATCAATTTCCGCGTGAACGGGATCAATCATCCAAATGACCTTTCCGCCTTTCAGCACAAATTGGTCAATGAGGTATAACTCAGTGGGGGTGTAGTCTTTCGCAGGCTTAATAACCAACAATAAGTCGTTGTTATTCAGTCGCTTCTGTAAGCTTTCGACCAAAAGACTGCCCATGGCATCTGGACTCGGAGCGGCCTTGAGTTTTTCAACGAAAGGTTCTGCGCTTTTGGGGTCAGCTACATTCAGGTTTAGCGCCGACACATTGTAATACTTCGATAACTCTTGTGCGAAGTCGGCCACCCGATTGTCGATCATCTCTCCTGAACCATCAGCTACGGCGATGTTTTTAGACTTGTCTAAAATACACTGTCGCAATCCATTGGCGATTTCATATTCTACATTGTCGATGGCCCGTTTGATATTGTTGTCGGCATCCAAGGCCACGTCATGCTCATAGAAATTGATGGCCACTGTTTTTCCAGCGTAACTCATTTCCGCACCGGGAATGATGTTTTTTATCACGGTGGAATTGCTGCCCTCGTCATCGATATCGCGCTGATGCATCACTCCGCGTGATTGAAAATCTTCCAAGATTCCGGAAATTTCTGACGTTAATTTCCCTTCGAATGGATCGATCACTTCGATTTCAATCTTCCGTCCGCTCATCTCACGAAACTCATAAGCCATGTCACGGATTTCATTGCGGAGGTTTTTGAATCGGGCCGACATTTCTCCATCGAGATACAACCTGAAATAGAGTTTTTCTTTCAGGCCTTTGGAGAGTTTTTTACTGGTTTCGGACAGGGTATATCGTTGTTCGCTGGTTAAATCGATGCGTTGGTAGTATACGTTGGCCAAAATATTTGCAACGATGACCACCACGACCAATGTGGCGAATTCTAAGAATGATTGAATACGGTTGCTATACTTCTTCATCACCATTTTCTGCTTTCAAAAACCAACTTAGTACCACCCAAAAAGGTGGCGATGAAGCCCAAAAAGTAAATGATATCGCGAGTGTCTAAAACGCCCCTGCTGATTGATTGGTAATGGAAGTCAAGACTGAACCACTCCAAGCTCTTGCCGATGAGGTCCAACGCTTTGATATCGCCCAGTAAACTGAGAACGCCGTACCAAAAAAAGCACAGTACCATCGAAATGATGAGTGATACAATTTGGTTATCGGTCAGTGAAGAGGCAAACAAGCCAATGCTCGCATAGCTCGCGGCCAATAAAATCAGGCCCAAATAAGATCCCCAAGTAGCGCCATTATCAACCCCTTGGAGCGGATCGGCGAGTTGATGAATGGTGTAGTAGTAAAACAGCGTGGGCAACAGTGTAA
This sequence comes from Flavobacteriales bacterium, assembly GCA_024643755.1. Lineage (GTDB taxonomy): Bacteria > Bacteroidota > Bacteroidia > NS11-12g > UBA955 > UBA955. The sequence goes on from JAHEMG010000006.1 coordinate 29,402, forward strand.
AAACAATCAACCCAACGGCTGCTAGGTACTTGCCCAACAGAATTGAGGTATCGCTCACCGGTCTTGTGGTTAAAATCTCGATGGTCCCGAGTCTGCGTTCTTCGCTCAAACTTCGCATCGTTATGGCTGAAACCAAGAAAATCAGTATGTATGGCGCGATGTTAAACATCACCTGCAGACTGGCGATGCCGAGGTCTAAAACGTTGTTTTCCTGAATGACCCACATGAAAATGCCCGTGATGACCAGGAATACACCCATCACGATATAGGCGATGAATGAGCCCAAAAAGCTGCGAATTTCTTTTTTAAATACGACCCACATGGCTTGTTAAGTTTCTAAAAATGGTTTCCAATGAATCGGTTGGGGAAGTTTGTTTCAGGCCTTCAAGGGTATTGTCGGCCACAATCTTTCCATGGTTTAACAAGATAACGCGGTTGCACATGGCTTCCACTTCTTGCATGATATGTGTGCTGAGGAGTACTGTTTTGTCTTTGCCCAAGTTTTTGATCACATTGCGCATCTCTACCACTTGATTGGGGTCGAGACCGGATGTGGGTTCGTCTAAAATGAGCACCTCTGGATCGTGGATGAGTGCTTGCGCCAATCCCACACGTTGTCTGTATCCTTTGGATAGTTGTCCGATTTTTTTATTTCTCTCCGGTGTGAGCTGGGTGAGTTCTATGGCTTTTTCCACCGCAGATTTAACTTTGGTTACGCCGGCCATTCCTGCCGAGAATCTTAAGTATTCCATCACATACATATCCAAGTACAATGGATTGTGTTCTGGAAGGTAGCCCACGCGTTGACGAACCGCCAAGCTGTCTGTGCTGAGATTGTGACCACAAACTACAGCCTCGCCGCTGGTGGCAGGGATGTAGCCGGTTAGTATTTTCATGGTTGTAGATTTTCCGGCTCCGTTCGGACCTAGAAAGCCAACAATTTCACCGGTGGGGATGTCGAACGACAAATCGTTCACCGCCCATTGGGTGCCATAGCGTTTCGATAATTGATGTACTTGAATGCTCACAGAAAATACAAAAATAGTTGAATCGGTTCAACCTTTTATACCCTGTATAACGATTGATACACTTCTTCTATTCTAATGTGATAGGAATATCTGCGTTTGCGACTTTTGCTGCCACGGTAGCGACCTCTGCGTTTCTTGTATTTGTAAGAGCCTGCAGGCATTTGGAATAGCTTAGATTCGATGTTTAGTGTGTCGATTTTTACCGTTTCATTGGGGAAGTCGATCACTGATGCTGGGTTCAAAGGCCTGCCCAAAAAGCGAATCTCGAAATGCAGGTGTGGGCCCGTGCTATGTCCGGTTGAACCACCCAGTCCCAGCAACTGTCCGGCATTGACCAAAGTGCCAGGTTTCACATCCAACTTGCTGAGGTGGGCATATAGCGTTTCTAAGCCATTATAATGTCTCACTACAACGCAGTTTCCATAGCCATTATAGTATTTGCTCATGCGAACAACACCATCGAATGCGGCATAAACAGAGTCTCCCGTGCGCAGTTGCAGGTCGATGCCCGTATGTGGTCTGCCATGTCGCCAACCAAATGGAGAATTGGTTCTGCCGTAAATGGGCATCGCGAAATCACAATCCATTTCCAAAACGGTTAATGGAATAATTTCTTGCAGCTTTCTAAGGTCGAAACGATAAGCATCTACATGGAGGGTGTCCCAAAACGCATAAAAATCATATTCTGGCAACATGCCCGGTATCACGAACTCCCCCTCTTCATAATAGAATGCAGCGGTATCTGCCGAAGACATCCAAGCAGAATCTTCTACAATGTAATCGCCGTCTTCCTCACCATAATCTTCATCGTCTTCTTGAGCGATAGCAGGAACGCACACAATGAACATCAACAGAAATACTGCCGACTTAATCCAATGTAACCAATGATTGGGCCTGTTGTGCATCGATAAAAATTTGGGTTTTGAGCGATTCCAAAGAATCGAACTTCTGCTCATTTCTCAAATACTGTACCAAAAACAGGGAAATAGGATGGTTGTAAATGTTTTTGTCAAAATCAAAAATATGGGCTTCGACACTGAGGGTTTTTCCATCCACCGTAGGACGGTAACCGATGTTGCAAACCATTTTATATCGTTGATTTTCGACATCGCAATAGCCCGCATAAACCCCGTTGGGTGGAATCATTTTGTAGGGGTCTTCAATGCGTAAATTGGCCGTTGGGAAACCGATGGTTCTGCCTAGTTTTTGTCCTTCCGAAACAATACCGGAAAGTATGTATGGCCTTCCAAGTAGGGTGTTTGCTTCGGTTAACTGTTTGTTTGATATTGCGTTGCGAATTCTTGTGCTGCTGATCGCGATAGCGTCGATTTCAGAGGCGGGAATTTCTTGTACTTGAAAGTTGTAACGCTGAGAAAGGGTTACTAAGGTATGAAAATCCCCTTTGCGATTCTTGCCAAATCGGTGGTCGTAGCCAATGACGATGGTGTCGACATGCAGCTGATGAACCAAGATCGTTTCCACAAATTCTTGGGGCGATAATTGGGCAAATTCTTGGGTGAAAGGCAGCACCAATACGTAATCAACGCCCAAATCATACACAGCTTTGGCTTTTTCTTCCAAGCTGCTCAACATGCGCAAATTTTGATTGTTTGGGTCAATCACCAACCTTGGGTGTGGGTGGTAGGTGATGAGCAGGCTTTGGGTGTTTTTGGATTTGGCCAATTCCACCACTTGCTTCAGTACCTTCTGATGCCCTAAATGCACCCCATCGAATGTTCCCTGTGTAATCACCAGCGGCTGATGGGATGGGATGTCGGCAGGGTCGTGGAAGGGTTTTTTCATTTGGGAGTCGCAAATTTCGTGAAAATATCTATGTCAAATACGCGTTGTACTGTAAATTTGTTCCATATGCAAAAACGTACCTGGTTGTTTGGTTGGGCGATGACAGCGTTCTCGCTGTTCGCGCAAACGGGAGGAACAGGTGTGTTTCGGATGCTGGATGTGCCTTTGCACAGTCGCGCCTTGGCTTGGAGTGGCTATTTGGTTACGCAGCCTCACGGTGATGTGCTTCAATCGGTGAGTAATCCGGGTTTGCTGAATCCTGTGCATGCCAAAAAATTTGCGTTAAGCGCAGGGTCTGTTTTGCCTACCGTGAAAAGCGCCAATGCGGTGGGCGCTTGGCAGGGCCGACGGGCGATGTGGATGGCTTATGCCCAGCACCTCGATTATGGTTCCATGGATGCTTTTGATGCGGGCGGGAATCCCCAAGGCACGGTTTCTGCAAATGAAACGCAAGTAGGTGTAGGTGCCTCTGTTTTGGTGGCTCCACGATTTCGGGTAGGTGCTCAACTTGGCATGGTGTACAGCGTGTTGGGTCCCTATGTTTCGAATGGCGTCTTTGCCAATTTGGGCTGTAACTATATTATGCGCGATTCAGTTTTAAGCTGGGGGATGTTGCTGAAAAATATGGGTGCGCAAATTGTGTCGTACAGAGATGCCGGACGAGAATCGATGCCATTCAATATTCAGACAGCGATTTCAATCAGCCCAAAGCATATGCCATTGCGGTTCCATCTTACCGCGCACAGTTTGCAGCGATGGGATTTGACCTATGATCAATATTTGGACAATGGCGGACAAATCGACCTAAATGGAAAACCGGTAGTGCCCACGGAGGCGGGTTTCGGGGCGAAATTGACGCGACATTTGGCGGTTGGGACAGAGTTGGCGTTGGGACAGAATTTGAGTTTATTGGTGGGATATAGTCATCAGCGGAGAATGGAAATGGCAACATCTGAACGTCGAGGAACTTCCGGGTTTGGTTGGGGGATGAAGTTTCGCATGGCCAAAATTGATATTACGTATGGAAGCGCTTCGTACTTTCCAGGACAGAATTCCAACCAATTTTCATTGGTGATTGATCCTGCGAGGTTTGCAAAGAAGAGGCAGCTGATATCCAATACGCACAAGGGTGTTTCGGCATTGTGATCATAAAATGAATAAGAAAATCAACATCGCCATTGATGGCTACAGCAGTTGTGGCAAGGGAACGTTAGCAAAGGAATTGGCGCAGGCCTTGGGTTATGTGTTTATCGATAGCGGGGCGATGTATCGCGCGGTGACTTTGCACATGATGCGATTGGGTGTGGATGTTGCTGATGAAGCCGCCGTTGAGAGGGCATTGGAAGGGGTTGAAGTTGGCTTTTTAAACAAAGGGGATCAACCTGCTGAAGTTACGTTAAACGGCATTTCGGTAGAGTCAGAAATTCGTACTATTGAGGTGGCTTCGAAAGTGAGTGAAGTGGCGAAAATAGATGCAGTACGCACCAAAATGGTGGCGTTGCAGCAAGCCATCGGATTGCAAAAAGGGGTTGTCATGGATGGTCGGGATATCGGCACGGTGGTTTTCCCGGATGCTGAATTGAAAATCTTTATGACGGCCAGTGCAGCGGTTCGTGCCCAGCGCCGATTTGCGGAGTTGATCGCCAAGGGCGATGATGTGACTTTGGAGGAAATAGCGAGTAACTTGGCTCATCGCGATCAAATTGATGCCAATAGGGAGAATAGCCCATTAACACTGACGGGTGATTATCGCGTTCTTGACAATTCTGAGCTTTCTCGGGAAGCGCAATTTTCCATGGCGTTGGATTGGGTAAATCAGGCCCTGTAACTTCGTTAGACGCTTTATTTCGTTGATATCTTGCGAATAACCTTTTGTAGTGTTTTCGTACTTTTGTGGAAGTATGAAAAGGCAAAAAATCGTTGCGGGTAACTGGAAGATGCACAAAACCTTGGAAGAGAGCCAAGCGTTAATTACCGAAGTTCGTGGAATCGTTCGAGATGAATACAGGGGCGATGGTAAAGTGGTTTTGATCCCAACCTTTTTGGCTTTGCCAACGGCTGTTCGTTTGTTAGAAGGTAGCGGTTTGCAGGTGGGTGCGCAAAATGCCCATCAAGAAGACCAAGGCGCGTTTACCGGAGAAATTTCTGCCAATATGTTGAAGTCGATCGGGGTAGAGTATTGCTTGGTTGGACATAGTGAGCGTCGTCAATATTTCGGTGAAACCAACGAAGTATGTGCTGCGAAAGTGAAGTCTGTTGTTCGCCACGGAATGAAGCCCATTTTTTGTGTAGGTGAAACCCTGGAGCAGCGCGAGAGTAAGCAATATTTTAGAGCCATTGAGGAGCAAATTGTTCAAGGGTTGTTTCATTTGGACCGCAAAGAGTTTTCTCAAGTGGTTGTGGCCTACGAGCCTGTTTGGGCAATCGGAACCGGTTTGAATGCATCACCAGAGCAAGCGCAGGAAATTCATGCCTACATTAGAAAACTCATTGCCAATCAATACAACGAGGAACTCGCTGCTACTACGTCTATTTTGTATGGTGGTAGTGTAAAGCCAGAAAATGCAGCCGCTTTGTTCTTACAGGGCGATATTGATGGCGGTTTGATCGGTGGAGCGAGCTTGAAGGCACGTGATTTCATCGACATTGTGAAAGCAATGCGCTAATTTTCAGAATGCAAACGCATCTTGGTGCGTTATTTGATAACCCATGATGATGCTTCGAATCCTCTGTACCTTTTTGTTGTTTGCCGTTGGGTCTCGCTTGTCGGCCCAAAATGGTAGTTTTAGTCCTGTTCCTGCGACATTCATCGCGGAGTTTGAAGCCTTTACTGCCAAGGCGAATGATAAGAACCTAACGCGCAATTTTGCCGTTTTTAAAGAGAATTGGGAGCTTGGTAAGTTTTCGCCCAGTCAGCAGAAGTTTATCATCGATATCAGTAATCAAATGCTGGCGGAGAAAATGTCGCTCCAGCCGCATTTTCAGCTCTTTATGACAACCGTGGCGGCCTTTTTGGAAAACAAACTGCCCGATAAAGTCCTGATTCAGTGGCAAAATATTACCAAATCGCTCCTGGGAAACAGCAATAAGGAGTACTTGGATTTCCTGACAACCACAGCCAATTTATTCGCCAATAAGACCATCTATCAATCAGGGACAACCGTTTGGAAAGTTGATACCTTGGATTTTGATATGTATTACAAAGGGGAGATTGAAATTCACTTTGGTGAGGTGGATTTGACTTGTCAGGGCTTTCTCGACAAAATGGTTGTGAAAGGCACCAAAGGCATCTACAAGCCAGCAAAAAACATTTGGGAAGGGGCATATGGTTCAGCGGATTTCCAGCGTTGCTTGCCGGATGAATCGGCTTATGTGCGCTTCAATAATTATCGCATCAATTTGGATATCAATACCTACAGTGTTGACTCTGCCGCCCTTACCTACAATCGATATTTCAAAACAGCCGTGTATGGGAAGTTTACCGATAAACTTTCTTCAGCCACCGATTCTTTGAAGGTGAAAAAGTCTGGATTTCCTCAGTTTAACTCCTACGACAATGAACTCTTGGTACGGGGCATTGTGGGCGATGAGAGTTTTTTCAGGGGTGGATTTACCATGCAGGGACATACCGTGACCACCGCAACAGCCAATGGTAAGCCATCGGTGATCGATGTGTTCTACAAGGGAAAGAAAAAGGCCACCCTGAAGAGTAAATCGTTCAAGATTTCTGATGGGGTAGCCGGAACACTGCAAGCAGAATACACCCTTTACCTAGACAGTGTAACCACCATTTATCATCCTTTCGTAAAGGTGAACTTCATTTTTAAAGACAACAAACTCATTGTTGAGCGGGGTGAAGAAGGATTGATGCGTGTGCCGTTCTCTGACAATTATCACAATGTGAGTTTAGACGTTCAGCAAGTGCGGTGGGTAATTACAGAGCCCTTCGTGGATTTCGATAACGTGAATAACGACATTGAAGCCCGTATTTCTTCGGATGACTTCTTCCGCGATATCCTCTATAATCGATTGCAAGGTCCGTTGCGCTCCCATCCCCTGGAAGGATTGGTGGCCTTTTATAACCGTCAGCCAGAGGATCCTTTGTCGAACCAGCTACAAAAAGACATCAAGAATTTGATGCTTTCCGGAAAACCGGAGGACAAAGCAAAGGCCGATGCGAAAATGAAGCAATTGCAAGCACGCAAAGCGGAATTGCGCGAGTATTACAAAGCCGAGCAGCGACAAAAATTCTCCTTGGACGATTACGCGTTTTTTCAAAAGACCCAAAAAGAGTATTTGGTGGCCCCCTTCTTGGAATTGCACGATCAAGGTTATATCAATTATCTGCAGGATCAAGACAGCGCTATTCTATTGCCAAAAGCTTTTCGCTACGTTCAGGCACACCAGAAAATGCGTGATTATGATGTAATCAGAATTTCATCCATCATTGGCGCACGTCCCAATTTTACCCTGAACTTGTTGAGTAATGAGATGAATCTTGAAGGGGTTTCCAAGTTTTTTTTCTCTGATTCTCAAAACGTGATTGTGGTTCCCTCCAACCAACAAGTGACCTTGACCAAAAACCGGGGTTTGCGATTTGGCGGTCAGTTGCGTGCCGGACGATTTGACTTTTACGGTAAGAAATATGTGTTCAACTATGGCCAATTCAACATTGCGATGTCGGCCGTGGATTCCCTCCAAATGTATTTCCCTGATTCCTCTGGAAGAAGGTTGGTGCCCATCAAGTCTGTATTGCGCAACGTAAGTGGAACGCTTTATATCGATAAGCCAAACAATAAATCTGGGAACAAGGATTACCCCGAATACCCCATTTTCGTTTCCGATAAAGGAAGTGAAGTGTTGTATGATAAGCCCCATATTCATGGTGGTGCCTATGAAGGAGACAAATTCAAGTTTGTGGTGGATCCGTTTACCATTGACAGTTTGGACAACTTCACTATTGCGGGTTTGCGTTTCGACGGTAATTTTATTTCCGATGGCATTTTTCCGGAGTTTCGTCATTATGTGACCATCCAAAAGGACTATTCCCTGGGCTTCATTAAGCACACCCCACCCGGTGGATATACCATGTATCGCGGCAAAGGATTGGGCGATATGACCATGAACTTGTCTGAGGAAGGATTCTATGGCACCGATGGAAGTATCCAATACCAAGGATCCAAAAGTGAATTTACCAAAATACTGCTGCTGCCCAAAAAAGCTGTGGGTGTGCTGAATCGCTACGACTTGGCTGAAAATACCAAATACCCCGAAGTACACGCCGTTATGGCTAACATGGAATGGAACCCATACCAAGATGAGTACAAGGTAACCAATGGTACTACGCCGATTAAAATGTTTAAGGTTGGACATGATTTCACGGGAACCATTACCCAATCGCCCAGTGTGGTGAAAGGCGATGGCACCTTGGCATGGGATCAGGCCAAATTCTACAGCCAAGAACAGGTGTTTGGCCCTCAAAAGTCTACAGCGAAGAAAGCCAACTTGCAGATTTACGCTGCAGACTCTTCGCGGATGGCGTTTGAAACGAGCGACATCAATGGAACGATGGATTTCAGCAAGCGCATCGGAACGTTTACCAAAAACGAACCAGGATCGATGACCAAGTTCGATTACAACATGTATCAAACCAACCTGACCGATTATCGTTGGGATATGGATAAAAAGATTATTACGGCGAAAGTGGGTCCATCGTTGGCCGGGCAAACCCCCATTTTTGCGAGTACAAATCCAACCCAGGGCGGCCTGAGTTTTGAGGCGAAACGGGCCGATTACAGTTTGGTTGATTATACCCTTAAAATCTCTGAAATTCCTTACATCGACATTGCCGATTCGCGCCTGTTCTTGAAAGATGGCAAGGCAACGGTGCGTGCAAATGCAGACATGGATCTGTTGGATAGTACCAAGTTGATTGCCGGTCGCGACAATAAATTCCACGAGATTTATAAGCTCAAGGTAAAGGTCTATGGCAAAAACAAAATCCGTGGCAATGGGTTCTATCAGTACGTGAACAGTAGGGGCGGGCGTCAAGAGTTCTTCTTAGATAGCGTGATTGTGAACGACAACCAGCGGGTAGAAGGTGTCGGTAAAATTGCCGAGGAACAGAACTTTACCCTCGAAACGAAAATTGGTTATAAAGGGTTTGCGCAAATTGAGAGTACTGAAAAACTCATTCGATTTACAGGTTACGTGAAACCGCTGCACACCTTTAAAAATATCTATCCATCGGTTTGGATTCGTTTCGATAACCGTGTGGACCCCAAAGACGTGGTGTTGGATATGAGCGATCCTCGCGATAAAGACAACAAAAAGCAATATGTGGGATTGTTTGTGGCCAATGATTCGAGTTTCGTTTATCCGCTGATGTACTCTTGGAAGCGCCGCTATTCAGACGATGACGTTACCAACGATACCGGCATTTTCTATTACGACAACAAAACGGAGAGCTTCTATGCGGGCAGCAAGTCTCGCTTGAGGGATGGTGGCCTTAAGGGCAGTTGGATACAGTTCAATGAAAAGGATCACAGCATTCATGCTGAAGGACCGTTAGACTTTGGTTTGGAATCGCCCAACATCAAATTCAAGAACGCAGGTACGGCCGATTTGTATCCGGGCGATAGCAGTTTTGTCTTTAACCTGGCGATGATGCTCGATTTTCCGATGCACCCAGACTATGTGGAGCGATTGGTGGCATTAATCAATGAAAATGGAGGTACCACAGCAACCGTGAATACCGACTTCTTCAAGCAGTGTTTGGGAGAAATGATGGAAAGTGAAAAATCGTATCGTCAAGTGTTGGAAAATTTGGCCAAAAATGGCGAGTTGAAAGGCAAAGACGAGGCCGAATACAAACTGGTGTTGAGCGATGCCACTTTCCGTTGGGATAGCAAAATGCGCGGTATGTATTGCAATGATTTTGTTTCTGTAGCAAGCATCGCAGGGAAACCCATCAACAAGAATATGCATGCAGTGATGTTGCTAGAGCACAAGCGAAGCGGACAAAATATGTATGTGTATTTGGATTTGGGGGCCAACGATTATATATACATCAACCTGACAAAAACAGGCGCCAATGTATATGCAACCGATCAAAACTTGCAGCAAATCCTGACGAATACGGCTGACAAAGTGAAGGCGGAAAACTATTTCATCCGTCCGGCCACCGAACGTCAAGTTGAAAAGTTCCTTAGACGTTTTGAATAAGCAATGGTTTAAACGGGAGGTGTGATTTACGTGCCTCCCCGTTATACCTGTTTAGGGATACTCCACTTTGGTCAGGAACAGACCCTCCGCGGGCACAGAATTGCCGGCATCGCTGCGATTGCCATTGGCAAAAATCTGCTGAAATTCGCCTTCTGAGATTTTGTCCAAACCAACATCGACCAAAGTGCCTACGATGGCTCTCACCATGTTTCTCAAGAACCGATTGGCTTGGATGGTAAAGCAATAGCCGTTACCCATGGTAGTCCACTCAGCTTTGAATACGGTGCATAATGGATTGTTGTTAGGCGCTTCGCCTTTGCAGAATGCGGAAAAATCGTGCTGACCAACCAATAAAGCGGCACAGTGATTCATCGTTTCAATGTTCAAGGAATGTGCGTACCACCAAAAGGTTTTGGGCGCAAAGGGATCTTTGCCATCTTGTATATGGTACTCGTATTCACGCAATGTGGCATCGAAGCGGGCATGGAAATCATCGGCACATGGGGCTACCGCGAAAATTTTAATATCGGCGGGGAGCATTTTGTTGAGTCGGTGACCCAAATCGGCGGGTAGGTTTTCCGAACCATCAAAGTGTGCCACGAAATATTTCGCATGTACGCCGGCATCCGTGCGTCCGCAGCCCATGGTTTCAATGGGGGTGTTGGCTATGGTGCTTAAGGCGCGGTCCAGTGCATCTTGAACGGTGGGTGCGTTGGGTTGAATTTGCCAGCCAGCGTAATTGCTGCCATTGTAGGCCAATTCAATTTTGTATCGCATATTAACAGTTTTCGTAAACAATCGCGCAGCCTTGGCCAACACCAATGCACATGGTAGCAAGTCCGTATCGCAGCGATGGATTGCGTTTCATGTGGTGCAGCAGGGTTGCAGAAATTCGCGTACCTGAGGCGCCAAGGGGATGTCCGATAGCGATACTACCGCCATTGGGATTCACGATGCTTCTATCGATTTCTAAAGCCCTCATACTGGCAATTACCTGAGATGCGAAAGCTTCATTGAGTTCGGCCACGCCGAGGTCCTTGACAGAGATACCGGCATTTTTCAGGGCCTTTTGCGATGCGGGTACCGGTCCGATACCCATGATGCTAGGATCTACACCTGCTGCGCCAAAGCCAGCAATTCTCGCCATGGGTGTGAGGCCGAGTTGTTTCACCATTTCCTCTGATGCCAAAATACTCACAGCAGCGCCATCATTGATCCCAGAGCTGTTTCCGGCAGTTACGGTGCCACCGTCGCGGAATGCGGGTTTGAGCGATGCCAAAACACTGACTTCGCTCAATCTTGGGTGTTCGTCTACAGCAAATAGTAGGGGTTCTCCCTTTCGCTGAGGAATGGAAACAGGGGCGATTTCGTTATTGAAATTTCCGGCAGCTTGGGCATTTTTCCAATTCAATTGTGTCTCATAGGCAAATTGGTCTTGGTCTTCCCGTGAAATATGAAATTGTTCAGCCACATTTTCTGCGGTTTCGCCCATGGAATAGGGATGATATAATTTTGACAACGCAGGGTTGGTGAAGCGCCAACCGATGGTGGTGTCGTGGATTTCAGTGGTTCTCGCAAAGGCAGATTCGGCTTTCGCCATCACAAAAGGCGCACGCGTCATACTCTCAGTTCCTCCTGCCAAAATCAAATGGGCCTGTCCCGAAGCAATGGCCATCGCTCCGTTCATGATACTCTGCAATCCGCTGGCGCACAAACGGTTTACAGTATATCCTGGGACGCTTGTAGGAATGCCCGCCAACAATGACGCCATTCGAGCTACGTTGCGGTTGTCTTCCCCCGCTTGGTTCGCGGCGCCCAAAATCACCTCGTCAATAAGCGATAGGTCGATGTTTGGATTGCGTTTGAGAATGGATAGGATGACGTGGGCTGCCAGGTCATCTGGTCGCACTGCTGCCAATGTTCCACCAAATTTGCCTACGGGCGTTCTCAGAATGTCGATCACATAAACGGGTTGATTCATCGATGCAAAATTCTACATTTTCGGCGATTGCTGTTGCGTTAATTTTATATTTGCAAAAACGATGTTTGAAAATCCCCTCCAAAGCCTAAAGCATTCAGCCCAACAATGGTTGGCGATGCTGTTGATGGTTTTGATTTCGGGACTCACGTTTTTGCATGTGATCGCCCACAAGCGACAGCAGAAAGAAGTGAAGAGGTACCTGGAAAGGAGTGTGGGCATGAGCTTGTCGGAGGATTTGTTTTTGCCGTTGACACCCGAGTTCGAGCACATTAAAAAGGGCGATGAAATTGTGTTCGGTGGTCAGAAATATGATCTATTGAAAGTGACTAGGGTATCGAATGGATACTGGGTGAAGGCCTTTAACGATAAAGTGGAGAAGGCGCTGGAAGATCAAATCGCCCAGCAATGTGAACGTGGCTCTGGCGGAAGCAGCAAAGCACGTCCCATCTGGTTCGATAAGTTGCATTGGGCGGTAAATGATGAGATCGTTGTTTTGCTTGGGCCACCATCCAACTCCCAGTCAATAAATCGGATGTCTGCCATGGATTTAACCGAAGGCGTTGCATCGGTGAGCGTGCCGCCGCCGCGAGGATGATATTACCTGAATGTAAGCGAATTTTCACTTTTGTAGGCGCTGAGGCATTGGTGCTCAGTTTGCCGTTTTCTATTACAGTGTAATACATCCAATTTTATGAAAAAAACAATAATATATACAGCGTTGCTGTGTCTGATGGGCATGGTGCACGCGCAAGTTGATACAAGAAAATCAACAGATACTACAGATGTTGAATCGTTCGAAGAGGTTCTCGTTTCGTCTCAGCGGTTTCAACAAAGAAGAAAAGAAACGCCCCGACAGATTGAGGTGGTTAGTGCAAAGCGATTGTCGGAGTTACAACCCGCTACTTTGGGCGATGCATTAATTAATACCGGACAGGTGTTTGTGCAGAAAAGTCAAATGGGTGGCAGCTCTCCCGTGTTACGTGGGTTTGAGGCATCTCGGGTTTTGATGGTGATTGATGGTGTTCGGATGAACAACGCCACTTATCGAGCCGGACACTTACAGGATATCATCACCATTGATCCTTTTATTTTGGATCGCATGGAAGTGAATTTTGGTGCGGGCTCTACTTTATATGGTTCCGATGCTTTGGGCGGGGTGCTGTACTTCAAAACCAAAGATCCCAGTTTGGGAGAATTCTCGGTGAAGCCCACTGCTACGATGCGATACCTATCGGCAAGTAATTCGGTGATTGGGAATGTGGGGTTGAAGGTTCAGAGTAAAAAGGTGGGCTTGTTGCTGTCGGCCACCCGCAGTCAATTTGGTGATTTACGCAGTGGAAGCAAAAACTATTCTGATTGGGATACGTTTGGCTTGTTACCAAGATATGTGGGTCGGGTAAACGGTCGCGATACAGTATTGGTGAATGCCGATCCACACGTGCAAAAGGGTACGGGGTACTCACAAACTGATTTGTTCGCAAAGTTGTTTGCCAAAACGGGCAAGGTGGAACACCTGTTGAACTGGCAACAGTCGATGTCTGACTTGGTACCGCGTTACGATCGGATGTCGCAGTTTTCGAACGGTAAGCCGGTGTACGGAAGGTGGGATTATGCACCACAGAATCGTTCGTTTTTATCCTACACGGCGAGAGTGGGTGCGGAAAAGCATCATACGCGTTTGGTGTTAGCACAGCAGTCGACGGCGGTATCCCGCGTTACCCGGAATTTTGGCAGTTTGGTAGAGCGTACGCAGCGCGATGATGTGACAATGCGCACGGTGAATTTGGATCGCCACGATGCGTTCGGAAAATCCTTTGTGTTGAATTCTGGTATTGAAATGGTGTGGAATGCGGTGAATTCGGTGGGAATTAATAAAAATATTTCTACGTTGGCAGAAACTACCACAAAAGCGCGATACAGCGATTCAGGTGCAAACACACAGATGCATTCGGTGTTTGCGCAGGGGATATATCGCATCGACAAAACAGGTACGGTAATACAAGGGGGTGTGAGGGTTTCGTCTTATGCATTGGAGGCTTTGTTTTCGAAAGCCAATCCTTGGAAGTTGCCTTACTCGTCGATATCATTTGCTTCAACCACGCCGAGTTATGATTTGGGATTGACGCAGCAATTGCGGAAGGGTTTGTTGTTGAAGGCGAGTGTGAATCAGGCGTATCGCAATCCTAATGTGGATGATATGACCAAGGTGTTTGATAGCAAGCCGGGTGCGAAGTTGTTGGTGCCAAGTGCAGATTTAAAGGCGGAGCAAAGCAGGACCATCGACATGGGTGTTTTGTGGCGCAAAGACAGAGCGTTTGCTTTGGAAGCAGGTGTTTTCGGAAGCGCGGTCAAGAACTTGCTCTTGGATCAGCCGGGCAGTTTGAACGGCGCGGATTCTTTGATGTATGATGGTCGATTAACGCCTGTGTATCAATTGAAGAATGTGGCGGTTGGACATATTTCTGGATTGTATTTGAATGCCAAGGTGCGGTTGGTGCGGGAGTTGTGGTTTTCGGGTTCAGTGACACAGACCAAGGGGGTTTATCAGTTGAATGATGCGGCGGCGGAGCAGCCATTGGATCATATTCCGCCGGTGTATGGTCAGGCATCCTTGCGCTGGAACGGGGATGGTTGGTTTGTTGAGGGACAGTGTTTGTTTAATGGTAGGAAGCGTGCGGAAGATTATTCCAGCAGTGGGGAGGACAACCAAGACAAGCAGCCCATTGGATTGGTGGATGTGAATGGCGATGGCAAGGCGGATGGTTTTAATCCTGCTTGGCAGTGCTGGAACATTCGCGGGGGGTATCAACATCGTTCGGGTTTGAGTGTTTCGATGGCGATGGAGAATCTGTTGGATTTGCATTACCGCTATTTTGCCAGTGGTGTAAGTACTGCGGGTAGGTCGATGAATGTGAGTTTGATGTATTCCTTTTAAGGGGTGTGTGATTTGTCGCGGCGAGCCCGAAGGGCCGCCGCGCCGGAAAGGGTTGGGCAGCGCGAGCTGCCCAACCCTTTCTTTTTATCGCCCCGAATGGAATTGGCGGCTTCCATGAGACTTTCGTATCTTTGCCCCCATTATGGGAAGGATTTTTGAAAAACGTAAGCATACCATGTTTGCTCGCTTCGACCGAATGGCCAAGCAGTTTACCCGCATCGGAAAAGAAATCGCTATCGCGGTGAAGCAAGGTGGACCGATGCCGGAAAATAATCCCAAACTACGCACCGTTATTCAAAACGCAAAGGCAGTAAATATGCCCAAGGATAGGGTAGATGCTGCGATTAAGCGCGCCAGCTCAAAAGGCGATTCAGAAAATTACGAAGAAGTACGCTTTGAAGGATATGCCCCTCATGGTGTGGCTGTATTGGTAGAAACGGCCACCGACAACAACACCAGAACTGTTGCCAACGTGCGCATGCATTTTAACAAAGGCGGCGGGGCGATGGGTAAAACGGGTTCTTTGGATTTTATCTTTACCCGCAAAGGCGTGCTGAAAATTGAAAAGGCGAAAATGGGTGGTCGTGACTTGGATGAGTTTGAATTTGAATTGATCGATTTCGGACTGGATGAGGTGGCATTTGATGAGGAGATGGTCTATGTATATTGTGATTTTACTTCTTTCGGACAGATGCAGAAGGCGCTGGAGGATATGGGTATTGAGGTGAATACGGCTGAATTGCAATACGTACCCAATACTTGGGTAGATTTAACGGAAGAACAAGCCAAGGAAGTGTTGGATTTGGTGGATCGATTGGAAGGGGATGATGATGTGCAGAATGTATATCACAATTTGCGCTAATTTTTTGCGCGGTTGATAAGTAGATTGTGGTGCCCGAAGGGCAAAAAAAAGAGGGCGGAATTTCCGCCCTCTTTTTTGTTGTTGTTGGGAAAGGGTTATTTGGGACAGGTTTGACATTCGATGACTTTGGCATCGAAAACTGCCCGCAAGGGGATGTTGCGTTCAGGTTGTGTTGGGTCGTTGCTGACAATCCAAATGCCGTAATTGGCATTGCCTTTTTTCAGTACGGTTTCGAAAAAGATCTTCACGGTAGCAGATTCTCCGGCTGGAATGGTGAGTTTGGCCCGAGGATATTGGTTCGATTTGTTGTTGGGGAATTTGAGGGATATACAACCACAATCTGCTGCCAATTCGTGTATCACCAAGGTAGATTGTCCGGTGTTTTTGAGTGTGATTTCTCCAGTGAGGATATCGCCAGCAACTTGTTTTCCGAAATTGATTTCGGGTTTGTCGGTGAGAAGTTTGGGCTGCTTGGCCAATTGTTTTGCGTTGAACTTAGGGAAGAACTGTTTGCGGTTATAGTTGACATACATCGCATTATACAAAGCCACAGGATTATCGGTGGTAAATGGCAACTCTACGGTTGAGAATCCGTAATGGTTGATTTTTGTTCCGTCGATGATCACAGAAAACTTGCCGGTTTCGTTGGGTTCGAGTGTGGTTGGGAACGCAGTAATGGTTAAAAAGTTGGGGATCCTACTGGCGTCGATCGGACTGAAATTGGCGGTATAGGGGGTTTCGTTTGTGATGCGGATGGTTTGCGAATCGATTTGGTTATCGTACAGCGCATTGAATGTAATGGATGGCGCACTGTAGCTCATTTGTCCCATGTCTGGGATGGGTGCAGCATTGGGGTCGATTTCTTCCTTAAGTACTTCACCTTCTATATCGAGGTGAACCAAAGGGGCATTGATGGCATTGGAATAGACGGTTATCGATTTTTTGAATTCACCGATGCGATTGGTGGTTTCGTAGCGGGCTTCGATGAATCCTTTTCCGCCGGGAGGGATAGAATCGCGTGTCCAATCTGGGGTAGTACAGCCACAAGAGGTATGCACTTGTTGAATGAACAAAGTTTGATTGCCGGTATTGGTGAAGGGATATCGGTGCGATGCAAATTTGATGGATTCCGCGACTTTCCCAAAATTGTGTAAGGTGTGATCGAACAGGATTTCGGGACCTTTGCTAATGGGGGCAGGTTTTTGAGCGATCAGCGATGGCTGTTGGGTAAATAGGAGGGTAAAAAGGAGTGACGACAGAATTCTCATGATAGGTTATGAATGGCTCTAGGGTATCAAAAGTAGTACCAAAGTTGCAGACGAAGAAAAAAAGATGAAAGTTGCATGAGGGGTTGCAATAACAGCGTTTTTGGGAGGTGGCGATGGAATTTCGCATCGATTTGGTGAGATAATTGAGATTCTTTTGAAAACACAGCCATATTTTTTTCATATGCTATTGATTTTGACAAATGAAAAGCGTAATTTTGCCGTCCTTTTTGGGAAAAATATGCCAACTATACAACAGCTAATTAGAAAGGGAAGACAGGAAACTGTTTGGAAGAGTAAGTCTCCAGCACTCGATTCTTGTCCGCAGCGCAGAGGTGTTTGCACCCGCGTATACACAACCACGCCAAAGAAGCCAAACTCGGCGCTTCGTAAGGTTGCTCGTGTACGTTTGTCGAACGGAAAAGAGGTTAACGCCTACATTCCAGGTGAAGGCCACAACTTGCAGGAACACAGTATCGTATTGGTACGTGGCGGCAGGGTGAAGGATTTGCCGGGTGTTCGTTATCACATTGTGCGTGGTGCATTAGACACTGCGGGTGTGGAAGGACGTAACCAACGCAGAAGTAAGTACGGTACGAAGAAACCAAAGGCTAAGAAATAATAAGAGTAAAAAGTCATGAGAAAATCGCGCGCTAAAAAACGCATATTGTTGCCAGATCCCAAGTTCAACGACACCGTTGTAACACGTTTTGTAAACGGGATGATGTATGATGGCAAAAAATCTTTGGCATTCAATATCTTCTATTCTGCTTTGGATATCGTAGAAGCCAAGGTAACAGAGGAGCCAGGGATTGAAACCTTCCGCAAGGCCTTGAACAACGTAATGCCTACTGTAGAGGTGAAGGCACGTCGTGTTGGGGGATCAACATTCCAAATTCCAACAGAAGTTCAACCACGTCGCCGTATGGCCGTTGGTATGAAGTGGATGATTGGTTACGCTCGCAAGCGCAACGAGAAGTCTATGGCTGAGAAATTGGCTGGTGAGATTTTGGCTGCTGCACGTAACGAAGGTTCTGCTGTGAAGAAAAAAGAGGATACACACAAAATGGCAGAAGCCAACAAGGCGTTTGCGCACTTTAGAGTTTAATAAAAGAGAAATACAAGCATGTCACGCGATTTATCGTTAACAAGAAATATAGGTATTGCTGCGCACATTGATGCGGGTAAGACCACCACAACTGAGCGTATTTTGTTTTATGCCGGTGTAAACCACAAGATTGGTGAGGTACACGATGGTGCTGCTACCATGGACTGGATGGCACAGGAGCAAGAGCGTGGAATTACCATTACTTCAGCTGCTACTACAGTATTCTGGAAGTATTTGGACAAAAATTACCACATCAACATCATTGATACGCCAGGTCACGTAGATTTTACCGTTGAGGTGAATCGTTCTTTGCGTGTATTGGATGGTTTGGTATTCTTGTTTAGTTCTGTAGATGGTGTTGAGCCTCAATCTGAGACCAACTGGCGTTTGGCCAACAACTACAACGTAGCGCGTATTGGCTTCGTGAACAAGATGGACCGTGCTGGTGCAGATTTCTTGAACGTAGTAAATCAAGTAAAAACCATGTTGGGTAGCAATGCGATTCCTTTGCAGTTGCCCATCGGTGCCGAAGATAATTTCAAAGGGGTAGTTGATTTGATCAACTTCCGCGGTATGATCTGGAATGAGAAGGATCAGGGAATGACTTACGAGACAATCGACATTCCTGCCGATATGTTGGAAGAGGCTACCATGTGGAGAGAGCAGTTGTTGGAAGCTGTATCAGAGTACGATGATACTTTGATGGAGAAATTCTTTGAAGATCCAACTTCAATCACTGAAAGAGAAATTTTGAACGCTTTGCGTCCTGCCGTTATCGACATGAAAATTGTTCCGATGATGTGTGGTTCTGCGTTCAAGAACAAAGGGGTACAAACCATGCTTGACATGGTGATGGAATTGATGCCATCTCCTTTGGATAAGGGTGGTGCTAAGGGTACAGATCCTGACACTGACCAAGAGATTATCCGTAAGCCTGATTACAAGGAGCCATTTGCGGCTTTGGCATTTAAGATTGCAACTGATCCTTATGTAGGTCGTTTGTGTTTCTTGCGTGCTTACTCAGGTAAATTGGATGCCGGTTCTTATGTATTGAACATGCGTACTGGCAACAAAGAGCGTATTTCTCGTATCTTCCAAATGCACGCTAACAAACAAAACCCAATCGAATATTTGGGTGCTGGTGATATCGGAGCTGCAGTTGGATTTAAGGATATTAAAACGGGTGATACCTTGTGTGCTGAAGGACATCCTATCGTATTGGAATCAATGGTATTCCCTGAGCCAGTAATTGGTTTGGCGATTGAGCCTAAGACCCAAGCGGATTCAGATAAGTTGGGTAATGCTTTGGCTAAATTGGCTGAAGAGGATCCTACCTTCCGTGTAAACACCGATTCTGATACTGGTCAAACCATCATCAGTGGTATGGGTGAGTTGCACTTGGAGATTATTGTGGATCGTTTGAAGCGTGAATTTAAGGTTGAGTGTAACCAAGGTGCACCTCAAGTATCATACAAAGAGGCGATTACTACAGATTACACACACCGTGAAACATATAAGAAGCAGACAGGTGGTCGCGGTAAATTCGCGGACATTCAGTTCACCTTGGGCCCAGCAGATGAGTCTTGGACCGGTGAAGGTTTGCAGTGGGTGAATGAAGTTGTGGGTGGTTCTATCCCACGTGAATTCATTCCTTCAGTTGAAAAAGGTTTCAAAGCGGCTATGTCGAACGGTGTATTGGCAGGATATGCCATTGACCGTATGAAGGTTCGTTTGTTCGATGGTAGTTTCCACCCAGTGGATTCAGATTCATTGTCGTTTGAAGTTGCTGCTCGCAGTGGTTTCCGTGAAGCTGCCCGTCGTTGTAACCCGGTGTTGTTGGAGCCTATTATGAAATTGGAAGTTGTTACTCCCCACGAGAACAGTGGTGATGTAATGGGTGATTTGAACCGTCGTCGTGGTCAGTTAGAAGGTATCGACGAGCGTGCGGGTTCACAAATCGTAAAAGCAAAAGTACCTTTGAGTGAAATGTTTGGATATGTAACTACATTGAGAACGATCACTTCAGGTCGCGCAACGTCTTCAATGGAATTCAGCCACTATGCTGAAACACCAAGAAACATTGCGGAAGAAGTATTGAAAAAAGCTAACGCTGCTAGTTAATAAATTACAAAATGGTAAGTCAAAAAATCAGAATCAAGCTCAAGTCTTTCGACCACAACCTTATCGACAAATCTGCCGAGAAGATTGTGAAGGCCGTAAAGACCACTGGGGTCGTGGTGAGTGGGCCAGTGCCGCTTCCAACACGTAAAAGAATCTTTACTGTGTTGCGTTCACCTCACGTTAACAAAAAAGCTAGGGAGCAGTTCCAATACTGCACATACCAACGCTTGATCGACATTTTCAACGGTTCTACAAAGACAGTTGATGCGTTGATGAAGATTGAATTGCCTAGTGGTGTAGAAGTTGAAATCAAATTGTAAGGAGGGTAGCAGTCATGAATGGAATTATTGGAAAAAAGTTGGGTATGACCAGCATTTTCAGCGAGGATGGCAAGCGTTTGGCTTGTACCGTAGTTGAAGCCGGACCTTGTGTTGTAACACAGGTGAAGACCCAAGATACAGATGGTTACCAAGCAGTACAATTGGCTTGGGGCGAAAAGAAAGATAAGCATACTTCTTCTGCCATGAAAGGTCACTTCGCAAAATCTAAGACTACACCTAAGCGTGTTGTTATGGAGTTCCGCGACATTGACACTTTGCCCGAGTTGGGATCAGTGGTAGATGTGAACTTGTTCGAAACTGGCGAATACGTTAGTGTAGTGGGCAAGTCTAAGGGTAAAGGTTTTCAGGGTGTTGTAAAACGTCATGGTTTTGCGGGTGTGGGTGAATCAACTCACGGTCAGCACAACCGTTTGAGAGCGCCAGGTTCAATTGGAGCTTGTTCGTTTCCTGGTCGTGTATTCAAAGGAATGCGCATGGCAGGACGTACCGGTGGTAACCGCGTGAAAATCCAAAACTTGGAAGTTTTGAAAATCGATGGAGAAAGAAACCTAATCGTGATTAAAGGCGCGATCCCAGGTTACAATGGTTCAACCGTAATAATTGAGCGTTAATCATGGAAATTAAAGTATTAAATAAGCAAGGTTCTGAGACTGGAAGAACAGTAACTCTTTCCGAGTCTGTATTCGGTATCAGTCCCAACGACCATGCCATATACTTGGATGTGAAGCAGTTCTTGGCCAATCAGCGTCAGGGTACTCACAAAACCAAAGAAAGAAAAGAAATTCACCGTTCTACGAAGAAGATTTTCCGTCAGAAGGGAACAGGAGGAGCACGTCACGGTTCATTGAAGGCAGGTATTTACGTAGGTGGTGCCCGTATTCACGGTCCACGTCCACGTGACTATTCGTTCAAGTTGAACAAAAAATTGAAGCAGTTGGCTCGTTTGAGTGCTTTGTCTTACAAGGCGAAGAACAACAACATCGTTGTGATCGAAGATTTCGACATGGCGGCGCCAAAGACTTCCGAGTTTGCAAACATGTTGAAAGCCTTGAAGGTAACTGGACGTACATTGTTCGTTACACCAGAGGTGCAGAAGAACATTGTATTGAGTGGTCGTAACATCGAGGGTAACACAGTAATGCGTGCTTGCGATTTGAACACTTATGAAGTGATGAAAGCTGCTCAACTGATTATTACAGAAAATTCAATCGCCAAGATTCAGGAGGCAAATACAAAATGATACTCAAGAAGCCGTTGATTACCGAGAAGATGACCGCTATCATGGATAAGCGTGGTCAGTATGGATTCGTTGTTGACCCCAAGTCAACCAAGGACGAAATCAAAGCTGCCATCGAAGAATTCTATGCAGTGGAAGTGGCATCGGTAAACACCATGATCCAGCGGGGGAAGTCGCGTCGTAACAGACGCACAGGCCAAATCTCCGGTTATACTCCAAAGTATAAGAAGGCCATTGTAACATTAAAAGAAGGGTTTAACATAGACTTTTACGAAAACATTTAATCATGGCAGTACGTCGTTTAAATCCCACCACGCCTGGTCAACGCTTTAGAGTTGCCAATGCGTTTGCAGAAATTACCGCAAGCAAACCTGAAAAGAGTTTGTTGGTATCCTTGAGCAAATCTGGTGGTCGAAACAATCAAGGTAAAATCACGTCTCGCTACATTGGTGGCGGACACAAACGTCGCTATCGTATCATCGACTTCAAGCGTAATAACCATGGAGTAGTTGGTGAGGTATTGACAGTAGAATACGATCCTAACCGCAGTGCATTTATTGCTTTGGTTCAGTTTGCTGACGAGAAGCGTTACATCATTGCACCTGCTGGTTTGAAGGTTGGTCAAAAGATTGAGCAAGGTCCAGGTGTTGCGCCTGAGATCGGGAATGCTTTGCCTTTGGCGGAAATTCCATTGGGTACTTTGGTACACAACATTGAGATGAACCCTGGTCAAGGTGCCAAGATTTGTCGCAGTGCTGGTTCATATGCTCAGTTGATGGCACGTGAAGGTAAATACGCTGCAATCAAATTGCCCTCTGGTGAGAGTCGTTTGATTTTGGCTGCTTGTTTGGCTACCATCGGAAGCGTTGGAAACCAAGAGCATAGCCAAGAGCGTAAGGGTAAGGCTGGTCGTAGCCGTTGGATGGGTGTCCGTCCTCGTGTACGTCCATCTGCGATGAACCCTGTAGATCACCCGATGGGTGGTGGTGAAGGCCGAAACAAAGGTGGTCAGCCTCGTTCTAGAAATCTCATTTATTCTCAAGGTCAGAAGACGCGTGCTCCTAAAAAGGCTAGCAGCAGCATGATCATCGAGAGAAGAAAATCAAAACGTAACAAGTAATAGATAAGCGAAATCATGGCAAGATCCATTAAAAAAGGTCCATTTGTAGACGTTAAGTTGTCTAAGAAGGTAGAAGTACTGAACGAGAGCAACAAGAAGACTGTCGTAAAGACCTGGTCAAGAAGAAGCTTGATTATCCCAGATTTTGTGGGACATACGTTTGCTGTACACAACGGAAACAAGTTTATTCCGGTGTATGTAACAGAGAACATGGTAGGACATAAGTTGGGCGAATTTGCACCAACCAGAACATACAAAGGGCACGGTAAATAATCATTGAAGGCATGGAAGCAAAAGCAATTTTAAGAAACTGTCCGTTATCTCCTCGCAAAATGCGTTTGGTAGCGGATGTGGTACGCGGTGAGCGTGTTGAGCGCGCATTAAACATCCTTCAGTGGAACCAGAAGCCTACGTACGCTATTTATTTGTCGAAGTTGATCAAGAGCGCAATTGCGAACTGGGGTCAGGCGAACACAGGTGAGCGTATTGAGGATAGCGAGTTGTACGTAAAAACCATCATGGTAGATGGAGGCATCGTTATGAAACGTTTGAGAACTGCACCTCAGGGTCGTGGGTACCGTCAGCGCAAGCGCACGAACCACGTAACTGTAGTCATTGACAGTTTGAAGAACAAGGAAGTTAACACAACCAACGAATAATTAAGGATAGCAGAACAAAACATGGGACAAAAGATTAACCCTATAGGATTACGTTTAGGAATCATCCGTGGATGGGACTCCAATTGGTATGGAGGAAAAGACTACGGTGATAAGCTCGTAGAAGACGAGAAGATCCGTAATTATTTGCGTGTGCGCATTCCCAAAGGTGGAATCGCGAAGGTTGTTATTGAGAGAACATTGAAGCGTATCACTTTGACTATCCACACTAGCCGTCCAGGTATTGTGATTGGTAAGGGGGGTGGAGAAGTAGATGCTATCCGCGAAGAAATCAAGAAGATTACTGGTAAAGATGTACAAATCAACATCAGCGAGATCAAACGTCCTGAATTGGATGCTCGTTTGGTGGGAGAGAACATCGCCCAGCAGATTGAAAACCGTTTCTCTTATAAGAGAGCCATCAAGAATGCCATTCAAGGTACTATGAAGATGGGTGCTGAAGGAATCAAGGTTCGTATCAGCGGTCGTTTGAATGGTGGTGAGATTGCACGTTCTGAGATGTACAAAGACGGAAGAACACCTTTGCATACATTGCGTGCCAACATCGATTACGCCTTGGTTGAGGCACAGACGGTGTATGGTAAGATTGGTATCAAGGTATGGTTATGTAAAGGAGAGATCTACGGTAAGGTAGATTTGGCTCCACAAGTTGAACAAGATCGTCGCCGTGAAGGTGGAAATCGTCCTGATCGTAGAGATCAGCGTGGTGGTGACCGCAATCGTGGTGGTGACCGTGGTGGTGATCGCCGTAGAAGGCAGAATTAATAAGGAGAATTAAGCTATGCTGAGTCCAAAAAGAACAAAATTTAGAAAACAACACAAAGGCAAAGTAAAAGGCCTCGCCACACGCGGACATTTGATTTCATACGGAAGTTTCGGATTGAAATCGATGGAGCCTTCTTGGATTACTGCCAGACAGATAGAAGCAGCACGTATCGCGGTTACGCGTTATTTGAAGCGTGAAGGTCAGGTTTGGATCCGTATTTTCCCTGATAAGCCAATTACCAAGAAGCCTGCGGAAGTACGTATGGGTAAAGGTAAGGGTGCCCCAGAATATTGGGTGGCTATTGTTAAACCAGGAACGATTATATTTGAGGTAGCCGGTGTACCTTTGGAGATTGCCAAAGAAGGTATGCGTTTGGCGGCACAGAAAATGCCAGTAGCCTGCAAATTTGTTGTCCGTCCAGATTATAACGAGGAGAATTAATCAATGAAGTACGCAGATATCAAATCGCTTTCGAATAAGGAGCTCGTGGAGCGCTACAAGGAAGAGAAGAAGCGCTTAATGAAAATGAAATTTCAGAATGCTGTTTCTCAGATTGAGCACCCCCACAAAATGAAAGAGGCCCGTAAAGACGTAGCGCGCATGTTAACAGAGTTGAACGCTCGTCGTCATGAGGCTGAAATGAATGCCTTCGAAAGGAAAATCAACCAAAGCCAAGAAAACTAATGGAAACGGTAAGAAACGCAAGAAAAGAAATCGTAGGTGTTGTTGCTAGCGCCAAGATGGATAAGACCATCGTAGTAGCGGTAGTTCGCAACGTGAAACACCCTAAATACGGTAAATACTTCAAGAAAACTAAGAAGTATACGGCTCATGACGAGGCCAATACCTGTGGTGAGAACGATGTAGTTCGTATCATGGAGACTCGTCCACTGAGTAAGACAAAACGCTTCAGATTGGTTGAAATCGTAGAAAAAGCTAAATAAGATGGTACAACAAGAATCAAGATTAAGAGTAGCCGACAACAGTGGTGCGAAGGAAGTTCTTTGCATCCGTGTATTGGGTGGTACAGGCCGCAGATACGCCAGTGTTGGTGATAAAATTGTTGTTTCGGTTAAAGCAGCGATTCCCGGAAGCAACGTGAAAAAAGGATCGGTATCTAAGGCCGTTGTGGTACGCGTAAAGAAAGAAGTACGCAGACCTGATGGATCTTACATCCGTTTTGACGAAAACAGCTGTGTATTGTTAAACAACAACGACGAGCCGAGAGGTACTCGTATTTTCGGCCCTGTTGCCAGGGAATTGCGTGATAAGCAATTCATGAAAATCGTTTCATTGGCTCCTGAAGTATTATAAGAGATGGCGAACAAAGTAAATAGCAAGGTTAAATTGCACGTGAAAAAAGGCGACACTGTGAAGGTGTTGGCTGGTGACGACAAGGGCAAATCTGGTAAGGTTTTGCGCGTTATGCCATCAACCAATCGTGCCGTTGTTGAAGGATTGAACTTGGTTACCAAGCACTACAAACCTTCTGCACAAAACACATCAGGCCGTATTGAAAAAATTGAAGCCCCCATTCATTTGTCGAATTTGATGGTTGTAGTGGGTGGAACAGCCACTCGCGTGGGTCGTAAAGTAAATGAAGCGGGCAAATTGCAGCGTTTCGCGAAGACTACGGGAGAGTTTATCAAATAATTAAAAAGAAGACCATGAGCTACGTTCCAAGGTTACAAACAAAATACAAAGAAGAAGTTGTAGGGGCCATGATGGCTAAGTTTGCCTACAAGAACCATATGCAGATTCCTCACATTGAGAAAGTTGTTCTCAATCAGGGTATTGGTGCTGCGGTAAATGATAAAAAATTGGTGGATTCTGCGATTGACGAGATGACTAAAATCAGCGGTCAAAAAGCACAAGCCACTTATTCAAAGAAGGATATCTCAAACTTCAAATTGCGTAAAAACGTTCCAATTGGTGCAAAGGTTACTTTGCGTAAAGAGCGCATGTACGACTTTTTGGATCGTTTGATTACGGTTTCATTGCCTCGTGTACGTGATTTCCAAGGTTTGAACGTGAAGGGTTTCGATGGTAGAGGTAACTTTACTATGGGTATCACCGAGCAAATCATTTTCCCAGAGATTGATATCGATAAGGTAAACAAGATCACGGGTATGGATATTACCATCGTTACATCGGCGAAAACGGATGAAGAGTGTTTAGAATTGTTAAAATTTTTGGGATTCCCCTTTAAAAAGAAATAAGAGATGGCAAAAGAATCAATGAAGGCCAGACAGCGCAAACGTGAAGCTATGGTTGAACGTTATGCTGAAAAGCGCGCCAAATTAAAAGCTGAGGGCAACTATGATGCGTTGCAAGCTATTCCTCGTAATGCTTCTCCTGTTCGTTTGCGCAATCGTTGCAAACTGACTGGTAAGCCCCGCGGCTATATGAGAGTGTTTGGCATTTGCCGGAACCAGTTCCGTCAATTGGCAAGCGATGGTAAAATCCCAGGTGTAACCAAATCTAGTTGGTAAAATATATACAGCAATGACAGATCCAATTGCAGATTATCTGACCCGCTTGCGCAACGCAGTAAAAGCCAAGCATCGTGTGGTTGAAATACCCGCAAGTAACCTTAAGAAAGAAATGACCCGCGTATTATACGAGAAGGGTTATATCTTGAAGTACAAATTTGAAGATACCGAGAACCATCAGGGTGTTATCAAGATTGCTTTGAAATATCACAACCAAACCAAGCAGAGTGCTATCACTTCATTGAAGCGTGTAAGTACCCCTGGTTTGCGCAGATATGCCAATGTAACTGATATGCCAAAAGTATTGAATGGTTTGGGTGTAGCTATCATCACCACGTCTAAAGGAGTAATGACCGATAAAGAAGCCCGTATGTTGGGTGTGGGTGGTGAAGTATTGTGTTTTGTATCATAATAAAATAAAGAAAGAAAAATAATGTCACGCGTAGGAAAATTACCCATAGCTATCCCTGCTGGTGTTACCATTACGGTAAACAACGGTTTGGTGGTTGCGAAGGGTCCAAAAGGAGAAGTGTCACAAGAGATCAACCCAGATATCACTGTTGATATTGCGGAAGGTGTTTTGACAGTCAATCGCCCCAGCGACAGTAAAATGCACAGAGCCCTTCACGGGTTGTATCGTGCCCTTATTAACAATATGGTTATTGGTGTAAGCCAAGGACATAGTGTTCGTCAGGAATTGGTAGGTGTAGGTTACAAGGTGTCTAACGAGGGTAATTTGGTAGAATTTGTGTTGGGTTATTCACACAAAATCATGTTGGAAATCCCCCAGGAGATCAAAGTAACAACTGAAACATTGAAGGGTCAGCCGCCAGCCATCATGATGGAGTGTGCTGACAAGCAATTGTTGGGACAGGTAGCTGCCAAAATCCGTTCATTCCGTAAGCCTGAGCCATACAAAGGAAAAGGTATTCGTTTTGCTGGTGAGGTATTGCGTAGAAAGGCTGGTAAATCTGCTTCTAAGAAATAAGGAGGACCGAAAAAATGGCAAACACTAAGAAAATTAACAATAAGAATAAAATCAAGCGCAGAATTCGTGGTCGCGTATCTGGTACAACCGTACGTCCTCGTTTGAGCGTGTTTAGAAGCAATGCTGAGATATATGCTCAGATCATTGATGATAGCAACGGCACAACTTTGTGTGCAGCATCTTCTCGTGAAGCTAGCATTTCAGCCAACAAATCTACGAAGGTTGAGAAGGCGAGCGTTGTGGGTAAGACCATTGCTGCACGTGCACTTGAAGCCGGTATTAAAGCGGTAGTTTTTGATCGTGGTGGTAACTTGTACCACGGTCGTGTAAAAAGTTTGGCAGAGGGCGCTCGTGAGGGTGGTCTCGAATTCTAAAAGAAACGATCATGTTGAATAGCAATATTGTAAGAGTAAGACCTAGTGAACTCACTTTAACTGAGAAGGTTGTATCAATCAACCGTGTATCTAAAGTGACCAAAGGTGGTCGTACCTTCAACTTCACCGCATTGGTGGTTGTTGGTGACGGTAAAGGAGTAGTAGGTCATGGATTGGGAAAATCTGGTGAAGTAATGGACGCCATTAATAAAGGAATTGAAGATGCAAAGAAGAATTTGATCAAAGTTCCTGTTATCAATGGTACAGTACCTCACGAGCAAATTGGTCGTTTTGGTGGAGGCCACGTATTTTTGAAGCCTGCCGCTCACGGTACTGGAGTTATTGCCGGTGGTGCGATGCGTGCGGTATTAGAAAGTGCTGGAGTAACCGATGTATTGGCAAAGTCTAAAGGTTCTTCAAACCCACACAACGTGGTAAAGGCAACTTTTGATGCCTTGATGAAAATGCGTGATCCACATTCAGTGGCTCAGTTGCGCGGAATCAGTATGAAAAAAGTATTTAATGGTTAATCGATATGTCTAAGGTAAAAATCACACAAATTAAGAGTGGCATTGGATATCCGAAAAACCAGAAAGCCACGTTGAAAGCCCTCGGCTTAAACAAGATGCATGCTACCCGCGTAGTGGAATTGAATTCTGCCACTGAAGGTATGGTGCGTACGGTAAGTCATTTGTTAAAAGTAGAAAACGCTGATTAATTAAAAAGATGAATCTCAGTAACTTAAAACCTGCAGAAGGTTCCATAAAAAACCGTAAACGCATTGGCCGTGGTCAAGGTTCTGGTCGTGGTGGAACATCTACAAAAGGACACAAAGGTGCGCAGTCGCGTACTGGTTATAGCCGTAAAATCGGTTTTGAAGGTGGTCAGATGCCTTTGCAACGTCGTATTCCTAAAGGCGGTTTCAAAAACATCAACCGTGTTGAATACGCAGCCATTAACTTGGATGTATTGCAACAAATCGCTGAAGCTGCGGGTGTAAACAAAATTGATCAGCAGTTCTTGATTGATAAGCACTTGGTGAACAAGCGTGAATTGGTGAAGGTGTTGGGCCGAGGCGAAATAACTATCGCATTGGAAGTTCACGCACACAAATTCTCAGCTACTGCCAAAGCCGCTATTGAAAAAGCCGGTGGAAGCGCCACTGAAATCGCTTAATACGAAACACCATGAAAAAGCTGATTGAAACGTTTAAGCATATTTGGTCTATCGAGGATCTCCGCAAACGCATTGTATATACATTGTCGTTGTTGGTGATCTATCGTTTGGGATCTTATGTGATTTTGCCAGGTATCGATAGCGATGCGTTGGAAGGTTTAAATAGCCAAACCAAAAATAACATTTTGGGACTGATCAACACCTTTGCTGGTGGTGCCTTCGGTCGCGGTGCAATCTTTGCGTTGGGAATTATGCCTTACATCTCGGCTTCGATTTTCATGCAGCTGTTTTCAATTGCCGTACCTGCTTTCCAGCGTTTGCAGAAAGAGGGTGAGGAAGGTCGTAGGAAAATCAATCAATATACCCGTATTCTTACTATTGCTTTTACGATGGTTCAGGCTTACGGTTATTTGAATAACATTGCTTCAACTCCGGGTAACGGACAGGCATTGTTGTACAACTTTTCTGATGTAATCACTCCTGGAATGTTCATGGTAACCAACATGTTCTTGCTTACTGCCGGAACGATGTTTACTATGTGGTTGGGTGAGCGTATTACAGACCGTGGATTGGGCAATGGAATCAGTTTGTTGATCATGGTAGGTATCATTGCTCGACTCCCATCAGCTTTGTTGAGTGAAATGGTTTTCCGTTTCAGCGATGCAGGATTCATTTTGTTTATCATTGAAATGGTTCTTTGGTTTATGGTTGTATTGGGTGTTATTTTATTGACACAAGGTACCCGTAAGATTACCATTAACTACGCTAAGCGTGTTGTAGGAAACCGTCAATACGGTGGAGCACGTCAATACTTGCCCATCAAAATTTTGGCGGCAGGTGTAATGCCTATCATCTTTGCACAAGCTATTTTGTTCTTGCCTGCAACCATTGGTAGTTTCTACACGCAAACTGCACCACCAGAGTGGTTGATGAGCATGATGAACCCCAACAGCTTTTGGCACAATGCGATTTTGATTTTCTTGATCGTTGTATTCACTTATTTCTATACTGCAATCATTTTCAACCCTGTTCAGATGGCGGATGATATGAAACGCAACAACGGTTTTATCCCTGGTATCAAGCCTGGCAAACAAACTGCAAACTTCATTGATGGTGTGATTTCAAAGATTACATTCCCTGGAGCTGTGTTTATTAGTTTGGTTGCTGTGATGCCCGTGGTTGCTGTTGCCTTCAAAGTTAACCAAGAGTTCAGCCAGTTCTTTGGCGGTACAAGTTTGTTGATTTTGGTGGGTGTAGTATTGGATACTTTACAACAGATCGACAGTTACTTATTGATGCGTAAATACGACGGATTGATGAGTGGCGGTGGAAAATTGAAGGGTAGAATGACAAATCAGTATAGTCAAGTTGATTTTTAATAAGAAGTTTATTAATTTCGCAGCCCTTTTAACGACATGTCAAAGCAAGATGCAATAAAACAAGATGGAACGATAACGGAAGCGTTGTCGAATGCCATGTTCCGCGTGAAGTTGCAGAACGGACATGAAATCATAGCAACAATTTCAGGAAAGATGCGTATGCACTACATCCGTATCCTACCTGGTGACAGAGTACAAGTTGAAATGTCGCCTTACGATTTAACGAGAGGTAGAATTTCATATAGATATAAGTAAGACCATGAAAGTAAGAACCGCAGTAAAAAAGCGCAGTGTAGACTGTAAAATCGTACGCCGTAAGGGTAAGGTGTATGTTATCAACAAGAAGAACCCAAAATATAAGCAAAGACAAGGATAACCATAATGGCTAGGATAGCAGGGATAGATATTCCCAAAAACAAACGAGGCGTAATTGGCCTGACCTACATCTACGGAATTGGTAGTAGTAGAGCTGCATTGATTTTAGATCAGGCAGGAATCAGTCATGACAAAAAGGTGAATGAGTGGAATGATGACGAATTGGCATCAATTCGTAACTTCATTACGGCCAACATCAAAACAGAAGGTGAATTGCGTTCTGAAGTTCAATTGAACATCAAGCGATTGATGGACATCGGATGTTACCGTGGTCAGCGTCACCGTAAGGGATTGCCCGTGCGTGGTCAGCGTACCAGCACCAATGCACGTACAAGAAAAGGTAAGCGTAAGACGGTTGCCGGTAAGAAAAAAGCCACTAAGTAATCCATAGCACGAACAGAATCATGGCAAATACAAATAAGAAAAAAGTAGTAAAAAAGAAGGTAAAAGTTGATCCATTGGGTCAGGTGCACATTCGTGCAACCTTCAATAATATTATTATCTCAGTGACCAATGTGGACGGACAGGTTATTAGCTGGTCATCAGCTGGTAAAATGGGTTTCAGAGGCTCTAAGAAAAATACGCCATATGCGGCACAGGTATCGTCTTTGGATTGTGCTAAAGTGGCATATGATGCTGGTTTAAGAAAGGTTGACGTTTTTGTAAAGGGTCCTGGTAGTGGTCGTGATAGTGCCATCCGTAACCTTCAAACAGTGGGTATCGAAGTAATGTCTATCACTGATATTACCCCAATGCCACACAATGGTTGCCGTCCTCCAAAACGCAGAAGAGTATAATTAACATTTAGAAGAAAAAACCAATGGCAAGATATACAGGTCCAAAATCCAAAGTTGCACGTCGTTTCCGTGAAGCGATTTTCGGAAAAGATAAAGCACTTGAAAAAAAGAACTACGGTCCAGGACAGCACGGGAATTCACGTCGTAAGCCCAAGAAGTCTGAGTACGCAGTTCAATTGGCTGAAAAGCAAAAAGCCAAATACACTTATGGTGTATTGGAGAAGCAGTTCCGTAACACTTTCAAGCGTGCGGCTGCTAAAAAGGGAATCACCGGTGAGAATTTGTTGAAATTCTTGGAGGCGCGTTTGGATAATGCAGTTTACCGTATGGGTATTGCTCCAACCCGTCGTGGTGCCCGTCAATTGGTTTCTCACTGTCACATTTTGGTGAATGGTGAGGTTGTGAACATCCCAAGTTACCAATTGCGTCCAGGCGACGAGGTAGCTGTACGTGAGCGTTCTAAATCATTGGAAGTTATTACAAATTCAGTAAGTAAAGTAAACAACCGCTTTAGCTGGATCGATTGGAATGGAAACGAATTCAGTGGTAAGTTTTTGACTTATCCTGAGCGTTCTGAGATTCCTGAGAACATCAAAGAGCAGTTGATTGTCGAACTTTATAGCAAATAATTAGAAAAAATCATGGGTGTAATACCTTTTCAAAAACCAAATAAAGTGGTTATGCACAAAGCCACCGATTTCCACGGATTGTTTGAATTCAGTCCGTTGGAAAAAGGCTACGGTGTAACCATTGGAAATGCGATGCGCAGAATCCTCCTTTCTTCTTTGGAAGGTTTTGCCATTACCTCCGTTAAGATTCAAGGAGTAGATCATGAATTCAGCACAATCAAAGGTGTAACCGAAGATGTAGTTGAAATGGTATTGAATCTGAAGCAGGTGCGTTTCAAATCAAATTCTTCTACAGAAGAGCAAGAGAAAATCTTCATTTCTGTAAAAGGTAAAGATCAGTTTTTGGCTGGCGACATTGGTCGTTATACCAATGCATTTAATATCTTGAATCCTGAGTTGGTTATCTGTAACATGGAACCAACTGTGAATTTGGAATTGGAAATTACCGTTGGCAAAGGCCGTGGTTATGTTCCTGCAGAAGAGAACAAAGTGAAGGATGCCCAAATCGGTACCATCGCTATTGATTCTATCTACACACCTATCCGTAACGTGAAATACAGCGTTGAGGATTTCCGTGTAGAGCAAAGAACAGATTACGAGAAACTGGTTATGGAAGTAACTACCGATGGTAGCATCCACCCAGAAGAAGCCATGAAAGAAGCTGCGAAAATTTTGATTCAGCATTTTGTGTTGTTCAGCGATGAAAACATTATGCCCGAGTCAAAAGCAAGCAAAGCCGTTGAGGAAGTTGACGAAGGATTCTTGTCAATGCGTAAAGTGTTGAAGACTCCCTTGGCTGACTTGGACTTGTCTGTACGTGCTTACAATTGCTTGAAAGCAGCTGAAATCAAAACATTGGGAGAATTGGTAAACTACCACATTGATGACTTGTTGAAATTCAGAAACTTTGGTAAAAAATCATTGTCTGAGTTGGAAGAGTTTGTTCGTGAAAAAGGCTTGCACTTTGGAATGGACGTTGCCAGATATAACATTAACGAAGACTAATTAAGAGATGAGACACGGAAAGAAAATTAATCACTTGGGAAGAACAGCTTCACATCGCGCCGCGATGCTGTCGAACATGGCTTCTTCTTTGATCATACACAAGCGTATCGTTACCACTGTAGCGAAAGCAAAAGCGTTGCGTGTATTTGTTGAGCCTATCATTACCCGCAGCAAAGACGCCTCTACCCACAATTACCGTACAGCTTTCTCTTATTTGAAAGATAAAGAAGCCGTTACTGAATTGTTCACTGTAGTTGGTGGCAAAGTAGCAAACAGAGACGGTGGTTATACCCGCATTTTGAAAACTGGCAATCGTGCCGGTGACAATGCAGAAATGGCCATGATCGAATTGGTGGATTTTAACGAATTCTTTGAAGGTTTCAATGCCGACAAGAAGAAGTCAACCACTCGTCGTTCACGTCGTGGTGGCGCTGCTGCTGCTAAAACAGCTGCTCCAGCTGCTGTAGTTGTTGAAGAAGTTGCTGTTGAAGAAGTTGCTGTTGAAGAAGTAGTTGCTGAAACTGCCGAAGCACCTGTAGTGGAAGATGCACCAGCTGCTGACGAAACTGCTGCTGAAGACGAAGCAAAATAATTTAACTGAACCTATTGAAAAGGGCCGCCCATCTGGGCGGCCCTTTTTGTTTGATCAAACTTTGTTGTGAAACCGTATGCATTATCTCATAACCGTTTATTACAGGTAAACTTTATGGATCGCTTTAAGGATTTTGAATTGTTTAACTCTACAGTTTATAAAGGACAAAAAAAACTCCGGAATGTTAAATCCCGGAGTTAGTTGTTTTGGAAATTTATTCGTGATTGACTATTATTACTTTCCCTGTAACATATCTTCTGTGATGCCAATCTCGCCCAATATGTGGTCAGCTTTTGAAACGTATTTCATCACGAACAAAGCATAGCGAATATCACATCCAATAGAGCGACTGTAGTTTTCATTCCAGGCGTAATCGTTTATTGTGGCTGTAAAACTGCGGTCAAAATTAATTCCTATCAGTTCGCCCCGTTCATTCAAGACCGGTGATCCACTGTTTCCACCTGTAGTATCCAAATTGTACAGCATACCAACAATGACTTTCCCTGTTTTAGGGTCTTTAAAAATTGGTGCGATGTCCTTAATGCGCAAATTGTCGGCCACTACACTCGGTAAGCGATAGTCCGGACGGGTATTGGCCTTTTCGAATATGCCATCCAAATAGGTGTAGGGTTGGTGAATTTCACCGTCGTTCGGACTGTACCTGCGGATGTAACCATAAGTTAAACGCAATGTGCTGTTCGCATCAGGGATAAATAGAGTGGCCTTGAAATCGCGTCGCATATCTAAATAAATTGGCATCGCTGCTTTGATGTTCTCTTCGATTTTAGCCGATTGAGCGCCTACGGGTATTGTAATACGATTTATCAAACGTCCCCATTGGCTCAACGCATCTTCCTTAAAAATGGTTTTGTCCCACCATTTTGCTGTGAAATTGCCCTGGTTTTCTTCTGTAATGCTGTTTGCCGCGGTTTTGGCTGCCTCAGCAATTGACTGTAGTGATGCTAGCTGATTTACGCGAGTGTTATTCGCTGCGGTTTTTGCCCAACTTTCTGCAGTTTGTCCTTTTAACATCACCTTGATACGACTATTGAAATAGCTTTGATTTTCACCAAACAGGTTCCCTTTTCGATAGGCTTGTGCAATTGCATCGGTATGTTTGATTAGTTCTATTCCTTCATTAGCCATTTTGATCAACATGCGTTCTTCTAAATCTTTGTTGAGGGGTGCCTCAATACCACTGAGTTGTTTACTCAAGGTCGTAAGAATTGCTTTTTTGATCTCTCCAGTTTTTGTGTTTTGGAGATTGGAATTCTGTGTGGCCAATACACTTACCCATTGCATTTTTGCATTCTCAATGGCGGCAATGGCATAACTGTATTTACTCTGGTTCATCACAAATTGAGACCAATATCGCACGTCTTTCGTCGCCGTTTTGATGGCCCATTGATTTCGCAAAGTATCCATAGCAGCAATGCCCGTTTGTTGGTAGCGCTTTTGTGTTTTTGCCCATTCAATCATCTGGTTCTCTTCTGTAGTTCTTGCATCCACCAATTGTGTTCTTCTCAAGCCTTGGATTTTGCCGCGATAATTCTTTTCTACGTTTTCTAGACTCTGTACTTCACCCGCGAAAGCCAATCGCTCTGCTTCATTGGTTTTTGTTATGTCTTTGATTTGTCCCAAGTACCAACTGTAAAATCCTTGGATTTTGGGTAAGTGTACTTGTTCTTGAAAGGCCAAATA
>JAHEMG010000181.1 GCA_024643755.1 Flavobacteriales bacterium
GTTTCATTGGTCATGTGCGACTTCCCGATTTTTTGCAACAGCAATTGAGTGTGAAAGAGGGAGATGTTATTGAGATAGACCCGGATTCTGAGGCGGTTTTGGCGCACAAAGAGCGGGTGTTACGGGGCGATGGGATTGAAAATCCAGCAGTTTGGCATGCCCAATTTCAGCGGGGCGATGGCAAGGTGATTGCCAAGCACAATGGGGCGCATTTTTATACGCGCGGACAGCGTAGGGGGCTGCAAATTGGCGGTAAGCCATTGCCTTTGTTCGTGCTCCAAACGGATGTGGAGGAGAATGTGATTTATGTGGGTCAGGGGGAACATCACTGGGGGTTGATTTCTAGTGGGTTGTTTGTGAGGCAAGAGGAAGCACATTGGGTGAGGCCGAGTATGAAAGAGAGGGCATTGGAGTCATCGGAATTGCAATGCAGATTTCGTTATCGACAAGCGTTGGTGGGATGTAAATTGTTAGAAAGAGGGGATGGCTATCAAGTGGTTTTTTCGGCTCCGGATAAGGCGGTAACGGCCGGACAATTTGTGTCTATTTATTGGAATGACGAGATTGTTTTCAGTGGTGCAATCGCTTGACAATATGGGTTTTGCCCATATCGGTCGTTGAATTGTCATAAAAACTTTCAACCAAGCAACGAAAATTGATTTTTAAGCGTTATGTACTTTGTACATAACAGGAATTAATCATTGAAATGAAAATACTAAAAAAAATTGCCCTTGTTTTCTTGATTCTATTTTTAGCAAGTGGCAAGAATTTGAATGCTCAGATTACCTCAACGGGAAAAACCTTTTACATGAGTTTCATGGAAATGGAAACCCGGAATGGCGGGTTGCCTGACACATTGTTGCTCTTTGTTACATCGGAGGTGAATACCACGTTGGTGCTGGATAATCCCCGTGTTGCGGGATCCAATCAAACGGTGAACATTACGGCCGGAAAAGTGAACCGCATTGAGGTTGATAGAACGTATTACTATCCTGTGGGTTCTGAGTTTCCTGCCACGGATGTGAATAGCAAGAAGGGATTGCGTATTGTTGCGAAAGATCCTGTGAACGTTTATTGTTTGAATCTGGAGTTGAATCGTTCCGATGCTACGTTCGTATTACCTTACGAAAGTGTGCCTTCGGCGCCCGAGTTTTTTGTGGCAAGTTTTCCAAACAATGCGGGTACAGCAGGTTTTCCTACGTCAAATCGTTGGGCAGAGAGTGAATTCGTGATTGTGGGTATGGATGCTTCTGTAAAAGTTGAGATAACCCCTACGGCCACAACCAAAGGCGGAAAAGCAGCAGGTACTCCATTTACAGTTACATTAGCGAGAGGACAAGTATATGAGGTGCAGTCGCAAAGTACCGACGGTACCAATAATACAGACCCGGCGGCAACATCATGGTCAACCACGGGTGCTTTGAAAGGGGACTTGACGGGAACGCGCATTCGCGTTGTTGAAGGATGTGGTAAAGTGAATGTGTTCTCGGGAGCTCGTTCCAGCCACGTAACAAAAGGTAACTGTGGATCGGGAATCAACGGTAGAGATCACTTGTACACGCAAGTATTGCCCACTGCCGCTTTGGGTAAAGATTATGTTTTGATGCCATTTAGCGGACAGACTGGTGGTTATGCCTACAAGGTTGTTGCGGCAAAGGATACAACCAAAGTGTATGTGAATGGTACGTTGGTGAACACAATTTTGAAGGCAGGCCAGTGGATTTATGGTCATATTACAACGGCGGTTGCGACAAGTATTTCAACCGATAAGCCAGCCTATGTTGTGCAATACATGAAAAACGGTGCGTGTTCTGGTCTATCAGGAAGCAATGGCGATCCTGCTATGTTTATTTCTCCAGATGTAAACCAGCAGTTAATCAAAACCTTGGTTGGTACAGCTACCACAAGCAATATGAACCAGCACTGGGTAAATATCTTAGTGCGTCAGACAGCCAAAAGTTCGGTAAAGGTGAATGGTGGTTCACTGACGGCGGCTAGTTTTACCAATGTGGGGTCCAAATATGCCTATGCTCAAGTCAAAGTGAATAACCCTAGCTCTAACACGATACAGAGCGATAGTGGTTTTGTATGTGTTGCATACGGGGTAGGTCCTTACGAGAGTTATGCGTATTCTGCGGGGGCGGTATTCGAAAACGTGGATTACGATATCAAAGTAACACGCAAGACCCAATGTCCGGGCGAAGATGTGAAAATTGAAGCGGTGGTAGCCGGTAAGCCGAAGATTAAGGGGTATCGTTGGAATTTTGGAGATGGTACGTCAGATACTGGGAAGTTAGTTACACATAAATTCAAGAAAGTTGGAACTTATTATGTGGTGGTGAAAATTCCAATTACGGCAGATTGTGGACAAGTAGATACCATTACACGAAGTAAAATTGTGACCATTAAACAGGGTCCTGTTTTTGATTTTCCTGATACAACTACCCAGTGTTCCAGCGCTGTTAAGCAGTTGTTCACGGGCCCTGCTTCAAACAAGTTTTTATATAAATGGCAGGATTCAACCAAACTACAAACCTTTACTATGCAAAAGGAAGGTAAAGTTTGGCTGAGGGTGTTGGATACATCTACCAATTGCGTAACCATCGATT
>JAHEMG010000031.1 GCA_024643755.1 Flavobacteriales bacterium
CGTCGTAACCGTAGTTGTTTGCGGTTTCAATGGTGGAGTGGGTGTTGTTAAAGGTGCCTTGATCGTCAATGTCGTCAGTATAATTCCCCGCAGAAACCACATCATTTACCTGGTACAACCTATTAGAGACCAAACCATCGGTGGTGGTGTGGTAGTTGTAGGTTAATTCATCCAGTGCTGTAGCAGATGCCGCACCTCCATTTCTCTTTTGTGTGAGAATGTTTCCCATGGCATCATAGGTATAGTCTGTGGCGTATGCTGAGGGGTTCGTGCCGGCACCAGACTGCCACTGGTTGGTGGTTGTGTTGATATTGGTAAATACTCTGCTGCTTATCTCACAAGCATATAATTATCCATGATGTGTTCCATTAATACATCAGTGAATGTTTAAGTTCTAACTGATGTATTAATGGAACACCAAAATTTTTATTCACACTCAATATTATTGCGTTTTAGGGTCCTCATGACCCTAACAGCGTTGGTTCCAAGATGATTTGCCATTTCACGGAGAGAGGCAGTGGGGTTATTTTTGCGAAAAAGGAGTATTTTTTCTTCTAGTTCCTCCTTGTCTTGTTCTTCTTTCAGATGATTTTTTTCAGTTCCAATACCAGTAAATTCAAATTTTAGGAAATTTGAAGCCTTAGTCAGCTGACATTCAATGACGTTTTCGGCATCAAATACAATTTCCACAGCCCTGGATTTCAGCTGTTTTATATACCGAAAGCTTTTATCTTGAGCGCTTTCACCAATGGCAAAAATGCTGTCTGCAAAATTTGCCAAATGTTTGCTGCCAGCAATATCATTTCGGGTAAGTGCGTTGAACAAAGATCTTTTGGGAGAGTGGGCCAAAACCAGCATAGACAGTCCATATTTGGTTTTTAGGGACTTTAATTTTTGCATCAAAGGCAAAGCCTCTTTGGCCGTATCCATGGATTGAGTTCTTAAAAAAGTTAAATTGTCAATGATAATAACCCGTGATCCCGTTTGTTCAACCAACAATTCTAAGTTGAGTAGTAGCTGCTCGTTGAAGTCAACGAGCTCAGAGAAATCGGGATTGATTTCTAGTCGAAAAAGATTCTCAGAAAATCTATAGTGGTTGCTATAATCCGTAGAATACCGGTTTTCAAATTGCTTGTAACTCAATTCGAAATCTCCATAAATCACCGACTGTGGTACTGCACGGAAGGGTAGGTAAGAGTTGCCCGTACCTTTAGTAATACAGTCGGCAATTTGAACTCCGAGAATTGATTTGCCCACATTGGTATCGGCGGTGAGTATGCAAAGCTCCCCCTCATGCCACAAGGGTCCAAACAACATATTAGGCATGGGTTGATTCTTGGCAATATCAATCCATTCATTCGCGGGTTTAATCGTTAGCAGATTGTCAGAAATCGATTGTTTGGTTTTATCCGGACTTCTGGGACTAGTTGCCCTGCCTGCTCTATTAGAATTGACATGAATATCAATAGGGACGAATTCTTTAAACCCACTCATAATCCATCGGCATTTATATCAATTCGTGCCATGTGACCGACAGGTTTTTCTGTTATGTAAATGGTAAATCCCTTGAGATGGGGATCTATTTGTCGCATCTCATCCATACAATTTTCCAATGCTTGCCATAGTTTGGCTTGGGTGATTTGCATACCATTGTAGGCAGTGGTTAAATTTAGAATGAGCGTATTCTGCTTTTCAATATATCCAAGTTTAGCATCCGGTAAAACGGCATATTTACGCAGTTCATCTTGTAAGGAATCTATTGTATCAGACAAAAGCAGGTTTGAATCACGGTAGTTCAGCATATTATCTTCCTCCCAAACGCTTGTGAATTTCTGAAATGGACTCATGCTTTCCTTCCTTTAGCCATTCTTCGAGTTTACTCTTCTCGAAATACAATTTTTTGCCTCGTTTGATAAACGGGATTTGACTTTGAGAAGTGTACCCATAAATGGTTGTGACTTTTAGTTTAAGGTATTTTGCGGCCCCTTGAAGATCTAAAAACTCATCCTCAGTTGTCTGCTTTACCTCTTTTACCTCGGATAACACCTCTTTTAATGATGCTCGAATCATTCTTTCGAGCTCATCTTTGCTAATTACAATTACGTCGTTCATTTGATTTGCGATTTACTTTATTCACAAATCTTTTGGTGATTTTTAGGTTTGGGATACCCGTTTGCCCAAAGTTGGGATATCCCAACTTTCGTTACTCTAAGGATTCTTTATCCTTTATTAGCTGTTCAATGGCTTGTGTTAATACAGTGTTTTGACCTTGATCCATTACTTCAAATTGCTTAATGACGGCATCTAAATCGGCAGGGTTGAATTGGGTAGTTTTACTTCCAAACAATAATTTGATGTTGCGGTAGTATGAGGTATTGTAAATATTCGCTGCGGTTTTGTTCCCATCCACGGAGTCACTACCAGACATGAAAGCCATAAATCGGGCGAATTCAGATTTGTTCGACAGAATTCCTTTAACACCACCAGCGTTCAATAAATAATAATAAGCGATGGCTTGTCTTTTTCTGCTGGTTTCCATGGATTGAGTGTGATGGTTTTGGTCAAATTCAGTGGTCTGCGGGCTTCCTGACAGTATTGGTTGATGAAGAATTTTAGGATCTTGATAGATATTGAAATTCTTTGAGAAACTGTCAAAGTCTAAATCCGATAGTTGTTGAGTAAAGTCATTCATGGCGCGGTATTTCACAATGGCATGAAAAAGATTTTTTCGTGTTGGTTTACGATATAGTCGAATAAGGAACTGAGATTCAACGCTAATGGGTCTTTTATCAACTATTTTACTTTCCCAATAAATTGTCGACAAGATTTGATCAGCATCTTGTTTGTTCTTTGCCTTGCGAAGTTCCTTCCATTTAGATACACTAAAGTTCCATTCAAAATGCACGGCATACTGAAGTTCCCCGGCTGTATTATAAACTTCCACAACTTTTGCGAGCGTGGGGATAAAGCCAAAAAGTTTAAACCGTTTTGCCGTTTTTGAATAAGTTTTTGTGTAGGACACAGTTTGGGAACGTTCATATTCCTCCAACATTTCCAATCTAATTGGCTCAACTGCTTCCATTAATTGTGGCATTGTGAACCACAGGGGAAAGCAAGAGTCAAAAATATCCAGCGCCTTTGAGAATTTTTGTTCAACATCCGTGGAGGAATTTAGAATAAAAAGAACTTTCGCCACTTCAAATCCTTTCTCGTTGTCCCTTGATAAAGTGGAAAATTCTGAAACAAGCTTCACTTGTTTTGCACGAATTCTGTCATATAGGGCTTGATACCTTTCTAGAGTGAATTCAGAAAAATCATCTATGGATGCCATCGAACAAATTTATAAAAGTGAATTGTTTATTGTGTTACCCAAAATACTAGCATCTAATTGAGATGTGTAGACTTCAGTCATGGCTTCGCTCTCATGGCCCATTGCATCCTTGATGATGGTAGTGGATACGCCACTTTGCCTTAGGACGTTCGCAAAAGAATGTCGGGCAACATAGGATGTGAGTTTGGTGGAAATACCCATTAACTCACCAATTTCTTTGAGGGCGTCGTTGTATTGCTTTCGTACTTTTTTGATGCGGTAACTTTTGCTTTTTGCACTTTCATGGATTTCATTAAAAATCGGAAAAACGTAGGGAGCCAAAGGGTTGAGGTTGGCCGTGCGATAGTATTTCAATATCTCTATCACTTGAGGCGCGAGCATGATATTGAATTCATCGCCGGTTTTTTGTCGAGTATACACAAGTGTGTCCCCGTGAATATCTGACCATTTCAGGTAGGCGGTGTCAATGAAGTTCATGCCCCAACACAAATAACTAAATCTGAAGTAATTCCAATAATGGTAAAGATGGCTACTGGGCGGCACATCTAGGTTCATGAATTTTAAAATTGTCTCTTTTGGTAATGCCCGTTTTCGAGTTTTTACTCGGCGGAATTTTGCAAAACTGATGCCCTCAAATGGATCATATTCTTTTGAGACAACTCCATCTTTTCTGGCATAGTTGATTAGCGTTTTGAATGTGCGTAGATATAAAAATATGGTGTTTGGGGCCAGATTTCGACCATCGAGATATTCTTCATAACGTACCAAAAAACTCGGGGTCACTTCACTAAAGTTGAAATCATGTTTGTTTCTAAAATTCATCAAACTGTTTTTCGTGAATTGAAATGCATCTGCATAGCCAATTCGATTGGCATTTTCCATTCTTAAAATGAATGAATCGAAGAATTTGCCAACGGTTTGACTGGCTGTGGAAGGAGCCCCTTTTATTTTGTTTTTGATTTCATGCGCTGATACTTCCGTACTAGCGGTTTTGATTCCAAAAATCAGTGAACTGGCCTCTGCTCTTTTTATATCAATTAATAAAAGAAGTTCTTTAAAATCGGGGTGACTTTTTTTTGGAAGCCCTGATCGAACATCCCAATTTTTTAATGAGCTTGAAGCTCCAATCGATAGATAGGAAGATTTACGGTCTTTTATCACTCGAATAAGGATTGGATGTTCCCCATTATTGAGGATTTTGCCTTTGAATAATATGACTTTTAAAGATGATGACATGGTATGATGGTTCAAACATAGTTCAAACATTTTAGCTAAAAAAGCCTCAAGGAATACAAAGAAAGCCAAATATGGATTTTGTAAAATGTTGATAATCAATCAAATAATGAAAATATCTAAAAATAACAAAATGAAAAATACCTGTATGGCATGCAAGAGGTCGCCGGTTCGACTCCGGCATTCTCCACCCAATAAAATCAAGGCCTCAGAGCAATCTGGGGCCTTTTTGTTTTTTGTCGGTTTACTAATGGTTCAAACAAATTTGGGGACATCCTTAGTTGTCTGATATCACATCCAAAACTTCCACGGGATGAAGCGCGGTGTGCGCTTGCGATATTCGTCGAATTCGGGGTATTTGGCCGCGGTGATATTTTCACTAAAATCTGAGCTGCCGCGGAACAAAAACAACAACAAAACGGCACCGATGATGCTCCAATTGATCCAGGTAGATCCAGCGCTTACCGTAAATAGGTAAAAGCAAATCCAAATGCCTTGCTCGGCGGCGTAGTTGGGGTGACGCATGTATTTCCACAAGCCGGTATGGGTGAATCCTTTTTTGTAATAGGGA
This sequence comes from Flavobacteriales bacterium, assembly GCA_024643755.1. GTDB lineage: Bacteria > Bacteroidota > Bacteroidia > NS11-12g > UBA955 > UBA955. Next base: position 5,136 of record JAHEMG010000031.1, read on the forward strand.
TCATTGGATTGGGAGGCATCGCCATTTTTCGCTGCGTTTAATCGACGGTGTTTCTCTGTTTGATATACATATTGTTGTTGGTCGGCTAGGGTTTCCATCACAATTAGCAAAAACATCGCTCCCGCAACCAGGTAGTCGGCGGTTCCAAGGGCATTGTAACTGTGTCGCCAGGCCTCCAGTATGGGCAAAGTGAACAACAATATCAGGGCATTTTGATACAGGCAAATGAAAAAGAGGTTGAACAGCATCCATGTCCATCTGGATTGAAGGGCAGGGGTTTGTCTCAGTACGCTCCAGCGATAGTCTTCTTCGCCGCCCCAAAATTTGAGGCTGTAACCACCGCGTCGGGCGAAGTTGTATGTCAACCGCAATCCCCACAGGGTAACCAGAATGGCCATGATGTTGGTTCTGGGTTCAAAGCCCGCCGCTGCCGCAAAATGCCATCCGTAGTAAATCGGAATCAAGCTCCACAATTTATCTACTTGTGAATTGTTGTTGGTGAGTTCACCCACCAGAAAACACAAAAGGGCTACATCCAAAGTGACCATCGCTACTTGGGTTAAGGCGGTCCATTCGTTGTGCGAAAAATTCAAATCGGCTGTAAATACCGCCGTGGTGATCAATGCCAAGGTGACCATCAAAAAGAGTATCGTTCTTACCATGGGATGCAATTAACACATTACCATTCAATTATCAAACAATGGGCCCCGGCTTCGCCGGGGCCCATTGCAATAAAAAGAAAATGTGAGATTGTGTTAAAGCATCGTACTCGGACAAACATAGTCCGTGACCTCGAACAACCCTGATGCTTTGATTGCATTGAAGCCGCCCTGAACATCCACCAAATTGTTGTAACCCCTCGCTCTCAATATCGAAATGAAAACCATCGAACGGTACCCGCCCGCACAATGTACAAAATAGGTTTTGTTGGGATTGATCTTGGTCATGCTGTCGTTGATGTAATCCAATGGTGCACTCACCGCATCCGGCAATCGCTCACTATAATTTTCACTGGCCTTGCGCACGTCTAACACACCCGCATCGGGTTGTGCCTCCAATCGATCTTTCAACGCCTCAACCGAAATACTCTCAATGGTGTCAATGGGTTTTTGTGCCCCTTTCCAAGCATCAAATCCGCCTTTCAAATACCCCAAGCAGTTGTCGTACCCCACGCGCGAAAGTCGGGTCACCGCCTCTTCCTCCCTGCCTTCCTCCGTCACCAACAACAATGGTTGCTTCACATCCGCTACCAAGGTGCCTACCCAGTTTGCAAAGCTGCCATCGATGCCAATGTTTACTGCGCCTGGGATGAATCCTTTGGCAAACGTCTGTGCATCACGGGTATCGATGATTACCGCCTCGGTTCCCTCGGCGGCCGCCTCAAACGCCTCCGGCGTATGAGGGGTTAACCCATGTCCCAATACCTCATCAATGCTCTCATACCCCATGATGTTCATCAACACGTTCTGCGGAAAATATCCCGGCGGTGGCATCAATCCATCCAACACCTCCTTGATGAAATCCTCGCGCGTTAATGCCATGTTCAATGCATAATTTACCTTCTTCTGATTGCCCAACGTATCGGTGGTTTCCTTGCTCATGTTCTTCCCACAAGCCGAACCCGCGCCATGTCCGGGATACACCACAATGTCATCGCTCAAAGGCATGATCTTGTTGCGCAAACTATCGTACAAATGACTCGCCAACTTCTCTTGGGTGAGTTCTGCGATTACTTTCTGGGCTAAATCAGGACGGCCCACATCGCCAATAAACAAAGTGTCTCCGCTGAACAGCGCGGTTTCTTTGCCGTTCTCATCGGTGAGCAAAAAACAAGAACTTTCCATCGTATGTCCAGGCGTATGTAACACCTCTACACTCACTGCCCCAATTTTAAAGCGCTCCCCGTCTGTGGCAGTATGGGCGGTGAAGTTGGGTTTGGCGGTAGGACCGTAAACGATCGTTGCGCCGGTGGCTTTCGCCAAATCGATATGTCCGGAAACGAAATCCGCGTGGAAATGCGTTTCGAAAATGTATTTGATTGTTACTTGGTCTTTGGCTGCGCGATCCAGGTAAGGTTGGATTTCACGCAAAGGGTCAATAATGGCTGCTTCGCCGTTTGAGGTGATGTAATAGGCCCCGTGGGCGAGACATCCTGTGTAAATTTGTTCTACTTTCATGGCAGATAATTTTTAGTTTGTGAAACAAATTTCTGCAGAGAAAATGGTAGAAACAGTGATATTCATCACCGAAGCAACTGATTATGGTTTGGGTAATTGTTGCTCGATGCGGGTAATTTGTATTTGAGCTACGTATTCTTTGTCGTCGTTGAATCCAAATTCAAAATGAGAATTAAACTGGTTTGGGTACAACTCATTGAGAATTGCCAAGCGATCAATAACCAACTGGTTGCCTATGCCCATTCCATGAATTCGCTTTTTATTGGGATTGGCTTGGGTATTAATGATATTAATATTTAAGGTGTTGGGATTGTACAGGCTAATATTTACTATTATTTCGGCCGAACCTTTGGAAACAAGTACACCATGTTTAATGGCATTTTCAATCAAGGGTTGAAGAATTAATGGTGGAATTAACCATTCAGTTAATCGAACTTTTGAACTTACAATTACGCGGAATGGAAAATCTGTATCACTTTCAAAACGTAGTTTTTCCATGGCTACATATTCCTTGATAAAATCAAGCTCTTCTTTCAAATAGATGAGTTCTTTATTGGAATTAGATAGAAATAATCGGTTTAACTTAGCTAAACGAGCTGTAACGTCAATCGCTTTTTTGGTCTCTGAACTGATAATGAGCGATTGAATTAAACTCATGCTGTTATAAATGAAGTGAGGATTGAAATTCGATTGAAGAGTCTTTAACTGCAACGTTGCAATCCGTTTTTGCTGTGATTCTTGGGTCTTTAGCTGGTTATAAAATACCCAGTAAAGTAGAGTGAGCAGTGAAAGTAGCATGAGCCAAAAGGGTAAATCCCGGTAAAAATCAGTGGTGCCCAAAATGAATTGCGATCGCCAAAGTTGATGGGAGGAAACAGACAAATTATATTTCCCTTGTTCAATTCCGTTGATCCAATAATTGGCATCTCCCCTAAAAAAGCCATATTGATGTTCGGTTCTATCCACATCAACCAAATCTACCTGGTACAACGACCTGTTTTGGTCAAAATAGCTGTTGCTTTTGATGTTAATTCTAAAGTTCTTTTGGGTATTTACGTACAAAAACGGACGAAAAAATGATTCTGGTAAATTGCGATAACTGTACTGCAATTGGAAGCCTGAATGTGCTTGATTTTTCAGCGAGATAACTTGAGCGGTGTTACCTCGGTCTATGAGGAATTGATCTGGGCTAAGTTGAGATACAAGACCCTGAATACGCCATTGACCGAGATAAATTTGCCGTTTTATTTTTATTGGCACGGGATCGTTGGTGAGTTCTAATTCAACTAGGTAGTTTCTCAAGTACAAGTACAAATAGTGGCCGTTGCTATGAACTTGAAAAATGGGTATATCTCCGAAAATGGCAGTAAGATTGACACTACGCAAATAGCGCAATGTATTTGTTTTTAGGTCAATTTGATAGTAGTCATAGGCGTTCCCATTTTCGATTAATAGTTTGTCGTGTACAACTTCAAAATTGAGTGTATATTGGTTGATTGGGTGATTGGTGTTGAGTTTGAACTGTTGACCTTTATTGTTTATGTAGGCAAACCCTTTGCCCATGATGTGATAAAATATATTTTGCTTCGAACGTTTTACGCAATCGGCTTTTGATTCGAATTTGGTGTCACTTAAAATTTTTGTAGTGGGGTTGTATGTCCAAACGTTTTCATAAGGTTTAAATAGCCAAATGAGACCATCGCGAACAAGGGCCCATTGGTAGGTCTCGGTTGCAAATACAGTATCAATTTTTTGGGTTTGTTGATTGTATTTCCAGAGGTATTTGGCCCCAAAAAGGAATAGTGAACCATTGATTTCAAGTGCTTCCCTGATTCGATCATCATTCTTTATATGAACGACCGAATTTGTAGAAGGATTGGATTCTGATTTCAGGTAGATGTAAATCTCATAGGAAGTGTGTTGAACAATGAAATGTTCAGTGGCCTTAAATTGGGAGTTTAATACTTTGGTATTAAGTAAATTGTTGCTTGGTTGCAGTGTTAAATGTACTCCATTGGTAGAAGTCGAAACCCACAATGCATCCCGAAATTTGGAAGGTGTGATTGACCAGAGCGACTGTCCACTGGTAGGCGTATAGCTCGTTTTCCCGGGGATGTGTAAATGGAGATATCCCTCATTAAAGTCGTTGCTATTTGAAACGGCGCCGTAAATTTGGTTTTGGTACAGTTGAAAGTCCCAGAAAGCCCATGATTCCCTGTTTTTTGCTTCAATGCGATGAAGTGTCCAACGGTCTTGTGCATCAATGACCACGTATTGGTTAACGCCCCCTATGAAGAGAAACGAATCAGTTTGAAAGGCTGTAAGATTGCAAAAATACGTTGTAAGATGCGATTGTCCATTAAGCGCTAACTGCTGTTGCCAGTTGGCCCATGATCCATTTTGTTGTTGTTGTAAGATGATATGCTGGGGATAACTAAGAACGTGTAATTTGTTTTTTCGAATAAATATATCCATGGGCATATTGCCATCTGGTAGATCGGTGCTTGATTTGAGTATGAGGATGAGACGATCGTTTTTAATCTCGAATACCCCTCTGCGAGCAATGCAAAAAAGTCTGTTTTTGATCTTTCTGAACTTTCGAATTTTAATTAGTTGGGGATGGTTAAAATGTTTGATAAGATTCCCTTCGCGTACGTCAAAAATATACAGGCCGTAGTTATAGGTAGCTACGTATATTTTATTGCCATCTACATGCAAGTCCCAACACTGTTGTACACCAACGGATTCCTTGATTTTTGCTAATGCAGGTTGATTTTTGGGGGCGTAGTGTAAGCCGGCATCTGTAGCAATAACGATGCTTCCTGAAGATAATTCTACTACACGTCTTGTGCTGTACGTTGGTAGTCCTTCTCGGGTAGAAATTTCAGGAAATTGTGTTGATGATTGTGCGAAAATGCCGATAACTAACCAATGCCATATGAGGATTGCAATACCTTTTTTCCAGTTTTGGATAGGGCGATTTGTTTTCCGTTTTTTAAGCATAACTGGCTACTCTTGAATGTGGCAATTTGATTTACAGGGACCAAAAATGATCTGTGTACCCTAACAAAATGGTTTGGCAAAGATGGTGATAATACTTTTAAAGTTTTAGATATTAAGTGTTCTTTCTGACCTGTAATGATTTTGGAGTATGCGCCCGCAGCTTCTACGTATTCAATGTCTTGGAATGGTACAACCACGTTCATGCCACTTTCACGAATAACTAGCGAGGATTTTCCATTGTCTGTAGTGCCTGTAGAGAGATGAAACTGCTGTATACGCTTTTGAATCTTCTGTTTGAGTTGCAAGAAATCACTCTCTCCTATGGGTTTGAGTAGGTAGTCTACCACTTCCATTTTAATAGCTTGAAGGGCATATTCCGGATAGGCACTTATCACCACGATTTGGGAACTGGTAGATAGTTTTGACGATAAACTGAAGCCCAATTCTCCTTTGAGTTGTATGTCTAAAAAAACAACATCAGGTAAGTGCTCTTCAATGATTTGATTGGCCTCCGCAATGTCTGTGGCATAATAAATTTGTCCGAATAGTTCCGAGGCATTTTCCCTGATAAAATATCCTACCATGTCACGGCCTGATTTTTCATCATCCAATACCAAGGCGCACAAAGAGCCATTCAATGCATTCATCACGCTAACTTACGCACGGATTGGGATTATTTGGATGTTGTCGGGGTAAAAAGAATGTGTATTTAATGAGTGGTTGATTTCTTTAGCGAGAAAGGGCTACAACTATCTTTGTTGCAATGAATACAGACAGGGTTCAAATTGTGGGCAACGGTGTCGTGGCAGAAATTGCTTTGTTGGGGGCAGAATTGCAAGTCCTTAGGAATACAGAAGGTGCCAATGTGATGTGGCAGGTTGACGAGCAGTATTGGAACAGGGTGGCCCCAAATTTATTTCCGATTGTGGGCAGGTTGGTCAATGATTCCTTCACAGTGGATGGTGTTTCCTATGCGATGCGTCAGCACGGATTTGCCCGTGACCAGCGGTTTGAGGTGTTGAAGAAAGAAGATTCATCGGTGTTGTTGGGCTTGCGTTCAAGTGAGGTTACGTTGGGTGTTTATCCGTTCCATTTTCACTTCCAAGTGCGTTACAGGTTTGAAGAAAAGGTATTGTGGGTGGATTACATTACGGAGAATACGGGTGATGTGCCTATGTTGTATTCGGTGGGCGGACATCCGGGCTTTGCATTGCAGGGGGCGTTGGAAGGACATTCGCTGTTGTTTTCCATGGCGGGTGAGCGGGTTGGTTTTACTGCAGAGCGCAGGTTGATTGAAGGGGGATATTATTCAGGTGCAACGAAAACGGTGGATGTTGCGAATGGGGTTTTGGTGTTGACAGATGGGTTGTTTGAAAGCGATGCAATAGTGTTCAACGAGCCTGTTTTTGATGCAGTAACGTTGATGAATGCCAAGGGCGAAGCGATGATTGACTTTTATTGTTGGGAGTGGGATGCGGTAGGTTTTTGGACCAAGCCAGGGGCGCCATTCTTTTGCATAGAGCCATGGTGGGGATGGGCCGACGGTGTGAATAGCTACGGTGATTTCCGGAAAAAGGCGGGTTTGCACTGCTTGGAAGCGGGCGCGGTTGAGCAGGTGTCTTACGGATTGGGGTTGCGGTAAATTTTGCCGTTGGACAGGGTAGGCACTGCTGGGATAAAGACAATTTCTTTGGGTTGCTCAAGCTTGTTGAGGCTGGAGAGTGCTGCTTGTATTTGCGGCAGGGGCTGGTTGTGGGTGGTGAACAGGGTGATTTGTTCGCCGTAGACTGGGTGTGATTTGCCAGCAATGTAGAACGAGAACAGGGGCCAATGGGTGAGGGTGGCGATTTGTGATTCGAGGGTTTCTATGGCGATTTTCACGCCTCCGGTATTGATGTAGAGGTTGGATCGTTCTATCCACTGAAAGCGGTTGGGGGCGGTGATGATTACTCGGTCATGCAGGGTGAGCCATGCCTGTTTTGTGGTAGGGTTAGCGATTTGGAGTTCTCCGAGCTGGTTGGTTTTGATTTGGGTGCCGGGCGCGATGAGGTAGTCTGAATTGTCCGGGGTGATTTCGCGGCCGGCAAAATGAGAGGCAGTTTCTGTGGAGCCGAAGGTGTGGATGAAGCGGGTGTTGGGGTAGTCTGTGATCAATCGCTGTTCGATTTCCGCTGAAAGTGCCTGTCCACCAATAAGCACTACCTCAAAATCAGAAAGCATGCTTGCACTGCTGGGTTCGTTGAGTATGAGCGACAACTGCATCGGGGTGAGCGAAACTGTGGTGGGTTTGTATTGATTCCACAAGTCTTGAGACAGGGGGCGGGTTTCAAATTGTTTGGTTTCAGGGTTGAATTGAAGCAAATGGGCCGCATCGAGATTGCTGAGCGGATTGGATGTTGGTGGAGTGATCCAGATCGATGACTGCCAAACGGCTGCCCGAATTAGCTGCATAAATCCACCCGCCTTGTTCAATGGCAATGCGCACAACTGAATAGGGGGTTTTGTGGGGTTGTACCAAGCGTGTAAAGTGCTCATGGCACTCCAGGTCAAGGCTTCCCTGCTGTGGGTGATGGGTGTGGGTTCGCCTGTGCTGCCCGACGTAGTCAAGGTAAAGGCGCTCTCGCCGTTACGCCAAGCAGATAATATGTCGATGGCTTCGGTTAGCACCCTTCAAAATTACATAATCTCAGCGTGGCGATAGAAACTTTCACA
>JAHEMG010000188.1 GCA_024643755.1 Flavobacteriales bacterium
CTAATCGTTGTAAAAAATTGAAAGAAAAATAGTTATGAGAAAATTCATTGTACCTATGTTGTTGGTCTTGGTGGCCGGCGTGTTAACTGCATTTGTTCAGCAAAATCCAGAAGCCGATCGCTTGATGGGTGTTTGGGAGCCCAGCAATGGCAGAGCCCGCGTGAAAATTGAGAAGATTGGTGCCAAATATTACGGCAAGTTTGTGTGGTTGAAAGAGCCCATCGATCCTGCAACCGGACAGCCGAAAACCGATAAGAACAACCCCGATCCCAGCATGAAAAATGTGCCTTTGAAGGGCTATCGCATGCTCAAGGATTTTGTTTACAAAGGCAACAACGAATGGGCGGATGGCACCATCTATGACCCATTGAACGGCAGTACCTATAGCTGTACCATCAAAATGACCAATGCCAATACCTTGGATATTCGCGGTTATATTGGGGTATCGGCGTTGGGACGTACCGATGTTTGGAAGCGCATGGTTGTAAAGTAACGGTACATGCAAACAAGTAAATTTACTGTTTCAGCAGCATCGCGGTTGTTGTTGTTAACGGCGTTGTCTTTGGTGGGCAATGCTTTACATGCGCAGACCGATGTTGCAGCGCCCAAGGATACAACAGTTCCGGCGGTTGAAGCGGAGGAGGATTACAGTCAGTACGACAATGTAGGTTTCGCAGCAGAAGGCGCCAAACGCTATTGCAGTCCCAAAATTGAGGGCTTGAGTCCGGCCAAATTGATCAGCATTGGGTACGACTATCAAATGGGCTATCACATGAATGCCGATACGATTAGGTCGCTGAAACAGCCCTATTCGATGCCAGATAGTGCCCATGTGATGACTTCCAACGGACTGCGTTTTGGGTGTAACATCCCCGTGATTTCTCGCACTGATTTGGTGTGGCAAATGGGGGCGAACTATTGGGAGCAGCGCTACAAATTTGAGCAGCCAGACCAATTGCAGAATCCAATGCTTCGTTCGTTGAGCGAGAACGGCCTTCGCACGATGGGCATAAACACCACTTTGTTTAAGCCATTGAACGATGTGAAATTTTTGTTGTTTCAGGGTTCAGCGGATTTGAGCGGCGACTACCAGTTTGGCAAGTTCATGCCTCTGAAATACACCAAGTATTCTGCAGCGTTGATTTACGGCAAGCGCACCTCTGAGAAAAAGCAGTGGGGTGTGGGTGTGGCTAGAACTTATCGGGTTGGTGAGTTGAACTACATTCCCATCATTTTTTATAATTCCACCGATGTGGCCAACAAATGGGGAACGGAGATATTATTTCCTGCGCGGGCCCATGTTCGCAGAACCATCAACAGCAGAAATATGTTGTTTGCGGGTTATGAGTTGGAAGGACAGAGTTATCGTTTGTGGCGCGGTGGTGATGCGGCCAGTGGCAACTTGAGAAACGAGGATTTGGAAATCCGTAGGGGCGAAATTCGCTTGCGCATGGTGTATGAATTCTCTTTGAAAGACTTCCTTTGGATGTCGATCCAAGCCGGATATCGCATCAATTATCGCTACGATGTAGATCGTTTGCAAGATGGGAAAGAGGTTTATCGTGCCTTTGGTTTGGCCAGCGATGCGCCCTATGTGATGGTGAATCAATTGACAAACCCCTTGTATTTCAATATCAGTTTGAATTTGGTGAGTCCGTAGGTTGAGCTGCGACCAAAAAAAGACAAAACCAATTCCGCGGCTACTTGTTCGTATGGGGTGACATCTTTCAGCACCACATCGCTTTGGCTGGTTTTTCCCCATCAGTTGTTTGATCAGCTCCCCAAAGGGGTTGATTCGGTGGCGGTTATTGAGGATGCCTTGTTTTTTCATCAATATGCTTTTCACAAGCAAAAGTTGGCGTTTCATCGCGCTTCGATGCGATGCTATGCAGACCAACTTCAACGTCAGGGTTTGGCTGTGCGATATTTGGCCTGTGAGGGCCATGCATTGACTCCTACTGATTGGGTAAAGCGGTTGGGCGATGAGGGCTTTCTGTCGCTGCATTTGTATCGCCCAGAAGATGATTGGTTGACACAGCGATTGAGGGAAGCTGCAAAGTCTTGCAGTATCGCGCTCGAATTCGTGGACACACCCCAGTTTTTGCTCGATCGGGCTGCGGTGAAATCTTATTTTGTTGGGAAAAAGCACTTTTTACAAGCCAATTTTTATTCGGCCCAGCGCAAGCAGTTTCAGGTGTTGATGGATGGTGCCAAACCTTCCGGTGGCAAGTGGAGTTTTGATGAGGACAACCGACAGCGATTTCCCAAAAATCAACCCGTGCCGGCGTTGGCCAATGGAAGAAGGGATGACGAAGAAAAGTACTGGTCAGAGGCCGTGGATTATGTGGAGCGGCATTTTCCCTCAGCGCAGGGAGAATCCCAAGGTGATTTTCACTATGCGGTGTCTCATGACGGAGCACAGCGGTGGCTTCACGCATTTTTGAAGGACCGGTTACACGGATTTGGCACGTTTGAAGATGCCCTTGTGGCCAAAGAGCCCCTGTTGCATCACAGTTTGCTGTCGGTGTATTTGAATAATGGATTGCTGTTGCCCAAAGATGTATTGGAAGCGGTCTTGCAGGAATACCAGCAGCGCA
>JAHEMG010000008.1 GCA_024643755.1 Flavobacteriales bacterium
AGCAAGGAGATCGGACAAAAACTCTACCCCGGTGCAGATTTGCTGGTGTATTTGATGAACCACAAATCCATAAACGGACCCAAATTGAACTTTTTTGCGTCGCTTGGAAATGGACAACGACTCCCCACTTTTACCGATTTGTATTATAGTGGTCCGTCCAATGTGGGCAATCCCGGTTTGTTGTCAGAATCTGCCAAAACATTTGAAATGGGGCTGCGCAAAACGGGCCAAAAAATCAATATACAAGCGGGCGTATTCCGCAGAACCCAGCAGCAGATGATTGACCGGATCAAGGATTCGTTAACCGCGCCATGGCAGCCCGTAAATTTGATGGGGACCAATTTCTGGATCGAGGGCTACGAGTTCAGAGTTGTGGGCAACAAGTACATCCGTTACTCCTCCGTATTGGCACATTCCAAGTGGGGTCTTGCTTCGGTGCGATGGACGCTGGGCGCAACGCAGTTGAGGCAGTTGAGTTTCAGAGTGAAAATGAAGGGCTACTCGCAGTATGCTGCAAACTTCTTGCCCATACAATACTTGGCATCGTTGAACTTACAAACCAAATTCGGCTTACAGTTCACCACACAATTCCGATACATGGAGCGCACAGCTGACGGCTTTGATGCTGGGAGTGGCTATTCGATGTTGGATATGCGTATGGCTTACCAGCTAAAGAGAGCGATTAAAGGAGCCGGTTTAACTTATTTGCCCGATGAAGTTCCATCACCGATCAAGTTGCCTTTTTCTTATACCATTTGGGTAAACGCACAAAACGTATTGAATACCCAATACAAAGAAATTGCCAGTGTGCCATTGATGCCACGATGGATTACCTTTGGTATTACGGTAACGCCGCCTCCGGCGGCTACCATCCCTAAAGAAGTACAAATCATTTCAAAATAATCGCCATGAAAACACACCAACTTATCGGTCTCGGCTGCTTGATGATGGCCGTATCCATCGCCCTAGGTGCCATGGGTGCCCACACCCTAGAAGGTGCCATTTCGTCCCGCTATTTGGATGTCTGGAAAACCGCATCGCTGTATTTCGCCCTCAACGGACTGGGATTCATGGCCATCTCTGGAAGTGCACCAAGCACCAAAGGACTCTACATCAAAATCACCATCATCGGAACCTTCATCTTCAGTGTTTCTTTGTGGATTTTGGCCCTGAACGAACTCATTTCCCCGTCCTTGCGCAAATTGGGTGCTATAACCCCCATCGGCGGGTTGCTCATGATTTTCGGCTGGGCGATGATTGGCATTCATCAACTCAGGCGCTAACACAAACGCAAACCCCACGAATGGCATCTCTCAGCAGATGCACTCAAACAAAGAAGGGGCGGCCATTGGCCGCCCCTTCTTTGTTAAATCCTATTGTACAAGCGGATTATTTACCCGCTGGTGGTGGAATGTAATCCAATGGTTTCTCGTTGCTTGGCTTCTGACCAGGCACCACATTCATCAACTCAACCTCAATCACAGTTACACCATACATATCCTCGAAACTGCCGGCCATTCTCGCCAAACTTGGGAATTCTACGTTTGAAACAATCATCTCAAATGATCCTCCCGCAGCGGTTTTCTGGAACGACTCTTCCAAAGGTGCCAAATTCAAGCTCGCAATGTTGCCAATGAATGGCTTCTTGTCCTTGCGATTGTCCTGAAACACCTTACCCTTGCCATTCTTGATGATGAAGTAACAAGTAACCGTATCGTAGATACCTGGAATTGCACCCGTACCCTTTTTCAATTGCTTGTAGTATCCTTTGCTGGCAAGCGGACTTACACCGGCTTCTTTGCTCAATTTCGCCATGTAATCGTTGGTCTCTTTTTGCAAAACCTTGATTTTCTTGTCCTGCACAGCTTGAACGTATCCTTGGTAAACCTTACCCATCGCATCCTGTTTGATGGCAAGGCCACTGTCTTTAGCCATTCCGTCTTTCACCCCGCGAAGGAAACTGCCGAAATCGATCCCATCGATCCCCTGCTGCTTCATACGCTGAGCGGTTTCATAGCCGTAAACGTAACTGAATGAATCTTCTGAAGTCTTCAATTCCTTGCTCGTGTCGATTGATTCGCCACATCCGGCCAACAAGCCCAAGGCCATCACCGGTAAGTATATGATTTGCTTTTTCATTGTTTTCTGTTCGATTTTATGCGCCGTAAAGTTCTGCTTTTCTCGCTTTGATTTGATCATCGTCGGCAAATTCTTCGTACGACATGTACTTATCAATGATACCATTGGGTGTAATCTCAATGATTCGGTTAGCGATAGAGTTGATAAACTCTTGGTCATGAGAGTGGAACAATACCACACCCGCATAATCCACCAAGCCGTTGTTCAATGCCTGAATACTCTCCAAATCCAAGTGGTTGGTGGGTTCATCCAACAACAACACGTTGGGGTTTTCCAACATCAATTTGCTCAACATACAACGTACTTTCTCTCCCCCGCTCAACACAGTACACATCTTCTGAGTCTCTTCGCCGCTAAACAACATCCGTCCCAAAAAGCCCCTTACATAGGTTTCGTCTTTCTCGGTAGAATATTGACGCAACCAATCCACCAAATTGATTTTCTCTGTGAAATAGTGTGCATTCTCGTTAGGCAAATTACTCATGGTCACTGTTACGCCCCAGTTAAATTCGCCAGTGGCCGGTTTCACTTCACCCCACAACGTTTTGAAGAATTGGTTCAAGGCCAATGTATTTCGAGAAATAAAGGCAATTTTATCGCCCTTGCTCACCGTAAAATTCACATTGCTGAACAACAAATCACCCGATTCCGCTTTGGCACTCAAATTCTCCACCGTCAAAATCTGATCACCCACTTCCCTACCTTGCTTTACGATAATGCCTGGGTATTTTCTTGTGCTCGGTTGGATTTCCTCGATGTTCAACTTCTCCAACATCTTTTTACGGGCCGTTGCCTGCTTACTCTTAGCCACGTTGGCACTGAATCGCGCGATGAACTCTTGCAATTCCTTCTTCTTCTCCTCGGCCTTCTTGTTTTGATCAGAACGCTGACGCAATGCCAACTGAGAGCTCTGATACCAAAACGTATAGTTACCACTGAAAATCTGAATCTTACCAAAATCGATGTCGCACACATGCGTACAAACGTTATCCAAGAAGTGACGGTCGTGACTCACAACCAACACCGTATTATCAAAATTTGCCAAAAACTCTTCTAGCCAACGGATCGTATCTACGTCCAAATCGTTCGTAGGTTCGTCCATCAACAACACATCAGGATTGCCAAACAACGCCTGTGCCAACAAAACCCGTACTTTTTGGTTACCGTTCAAATCTTTCACCAAGTACTCGTGGTACTGCTCTGAAATACCCAAGCTGCTCAACAAAGTAGCTGCATCGCTCTCGGCATTCCAACCATCCATCTCCGCAAACTCACCCTCCAATTCACTGGCGCGCATTCCATCGTCTTCAGAAAAATCCTCTTTGGCGTACAAAGCATCCTTCTCCTCCATAATCGCCCACAACTTCTGGTGTCCGCGAATCACAGTCTGCAACACAGGATAATCATCAAACGCAAAGTGGTTCTGAGACAAAACCGCCATACGCTTGCCGGGTTCCATATCCACAGAACCGGTATTGGGCTCGATTTCGCCCGACAAAATTTTCAAAAAAGTGGATTTTCCGGCACCATTGGCACCGATGATACCATAGCAGTTGCCGTTGGTAAATTTGAGGTTTACCTCCTCAAAAAGGACGCGTTTACCGAAACGCAAGGAAAGATTAGAAACTGATAGCATGGTCTGCGAAAAATGAGCCGCAAAGTTACGGCATATCAACGAATTTCGGGACCTTCTTAGCTAAACAAGGTGAAAGAACCTTCCATTTTCAGGTTCACAAACCCCAAACTGCCGTTTTCTACCAAATTGCGATTGAAAACATAGTACCGCGCCGGCTTATTACTCACCCCATGCTGTTTCTCTGGCAAGGCCGTTATCACCCCAGAATTCAACATTTTTCTGCGGAAATTGCGCTTGTCCAAATCCCGCTCCAAAATGGTCTCGTACAAGGTCTGCAAATCACTCATCGTGAACTTCTCCGGCAACAACTCAAATGCGATGGGTTGAATCTGAACCTTCTCGCGCAAGGCCATCAACGCGCCATCCGAAATATCATTGTGGTCAAACGCCAATTCTGGAATCTCCGCAATGGGCAACCAAACCGCCTCCTTACTGAAACTTCCGGGCTGAATCTGCACCTTGTTGCTATCAATCAACGCCATATAAGCCACCGTAATTACCCGGGCATCCGGATCCTGCCTCACCCCCTTCAACCAAGCCCTGTCCTTCGCCTTCGTGATACGCAACGGATCACCAAACGCCTGAAACTGTTGTAAAAAAATGCCCGACAACCCCGTCAACTCCTTCAATACCCGCGCAGCCGCCTCATCCAAATTTTCGTTATCCCTCACCAAATCTCCCGGCAACGCATAGTAACTATCGTCGAGCTCCGTCACCGCATTGGGTACCGTTCTTCGGATTAGCAACAAACGCAACGTTTCTTTGCTAAAGCCAAAAATTACGCAATCAACCGATACATGGGGGTTTAAGGATGGACTAACCGACATTCTAAAAAGGGTATTCTCAGCAAAATAACCCAATTATACAATAATAAACAAACATTGTTTTTAAAGTGTGTAATTGACACTAAGTGTTTTTTTATTATCTTGCACCCACTTAACACTATGATTCTAGTAGCAGACAGCGGCAGCACCAAGTGCGATTGGGTATTTACCGATGGGGATTCTCAGCGACTTTCATTCTATACCATGGGTTTCAACCCCTTCTTTCATCCCACAGAATTGATCGAAAGTGAGATCAGAAAAAATACGGAACTCTGTGCGGTTGCCCCAATGGTAGAGCATGTGTTTTTCTATGGCGCCGGTGCAAGTCACCCCGCCCGAAATATCATCGTAGAAAATGCACTGCGCGCCGTTTTCACCAAAGCCAATGTAGTGGTTGACCATGACCTCACTGGCGCGGTATATGCAACTTGTGGCGATAACCCCGGCATCTCTTGTATCCTAGGTACCGGCTCAAATAGCTGCTATTTCGATGGCAAAGAAATCCACGAGGAAGTCCCTGCCCTGGGTTACGTGCTGGGCGATGAAGCCGGTGGAACCTTCTACGGCAAAGACCTTCTTCGCATGTTCCTCTACCACGAACTCCCCGAAAAAATCCACAATGGCTTGATCGAGAGATTCAACCTCACCAAAGAAAGCATCTTCGAAGCCGTTTACAACAAGCCCAATCCCAATGTGTATTTGGCCTCTTTCATGCGTTTCCTGAGCGATCATCGCGACGAAAAATGGGTGCGTGATTTCATCTACAACGGCTTCAGCAAATTCATCAATATCCATATCTGGAAATACGAAAACCACAAAGAAGTACCCGTTCACTTCGTAGGTTCCGTGGCCTATCACTTCAGCGACTTGCTCAAAGAAGCCTGCAAAATCCACCGCCTAAACGTGGGTGTCATTACCAGCGAACCTGTAGTTAACTTGGTTGAATATCACCTGAGAAAACTGCAAGTGTCTGCATGAAACACGGCATCATCCTCGACCTAGACGGGGTTATCTGCGATACCGCCCACTTTCATTTTTTGGCTTGGCAGCGTCTGGCCGCAGAATACGACTACAACCTTACGCATGCCGATAATGAACAACTTAAAGGCGTGAGTCGGGCCGATTCACTCACCTTCATTTTGGGACTTGCCAACAAAACGTTGAGTGAGGAACAGTTTCTGTCCGACCTCCACCGAAAAAATGAATGGTACCTCGAACTAGTGAAAGACATGGGGCCGAAGGATGTCCTCCCCGGTGTACCAACGTTCTTCGCGGAAGTAGCCGCAAGAAAAATACCATTAGCCTTGGGATCGGCAAGTAAAAACGCCAACATGGTACTCACCCGCGTGGGACTCATCCATGCCTTTGACGCCATCGTAGACGCCTCACAAGTATCGCAAGGAAAACCCCACCCCGAGACCTTCCTGAAAGCAGCCGAATTGCTGAACATCGCCCCAGAAAACTGCTGGGTATTCGAAGACAGCGCAGCCGGTGTACAAGCCGCCCTCGCAGGAGGCATGACCGCCATCGGAATTGGGACTGCTGAAGATCTTCCCGGTGCCATTAGCCACCTGCGCAACTTGGGAGAATTCGATTTCAACACCTTCCCGATGTAACTTTCGCCCTCAAAGCGAACCCATATCCAATCGCAACAATCAAGAAAATCAACCCTAGTAATACCCCTCACCATGATCGACTATTTCAAAGCCCACCCCTGGAAAGTCATTGAAGAAGGCTTCAACCCAACCATGAACGAAATTGCCGAAAGCGTCTTCTCGCTCGGAAACGGCATGATGGGACAGCGTGGAAACCTCGAAGAAACCTATAGCGGACATTCACTGCAAGGCACGTATGTAGGCGGTGTTTACTACCCCGATAAAACCCGGGTGGGTTGGTGGAAAAATGGCTATCCCGAGTATTTTGCCAAAGTACTCAATGCCACCTATTGGAGTGGACTCAATATTTGGGTCAACAACGAATTAATCGACCTAGCCAAATGCACGGTGAAATCGTTTTCCCGAGAACTCGATATGCACCAAGGGGTCTTGAACCGTTACTGTGTGGTGGTTTTAAACAATGGCATCGAACTAAACATCGAATCACATCGCTTTTATTCCCTCATTAACAAGGAATACAGCGCATTGCAATACAACATCACCGCCAACCGCGATTGTATCATCAAAGTTGAAAATTACCTCGATGGCGATGTGGTGAACAAAGACGCTAACTACGACGAAAAATTTTGGGATGAGGTAAAACAAGAGGTGCACAATCACACCTTGTTGGTGACCGTAAAAACCAAAAAACTCGATTGGGTGGTAACAAACGCCCTTTCGTTTGAAATTCACAAAAACGGCGTCAAGCACAATGAAATCGCCAAGCCGTTTACCCGCAGCAAATTTGCCAGCAACACCTATGAAATCTCTGCAGCCGCTGCCGAGAAAATCACGTTCGTAAAGCACTGTATCACCGGCAGCAGCTTCCACCACGCCCCCGAGGCCCTGGAATTGCATACCAAAAAAGCCCTCGACAAAATGAGCGCATCGAGCTTCGAAGCCCATTTGCAAATGAGTGCCGCCGCGTGGGCCAAAAAATGGGAAACCACCGATGTACGCATCGATGGCGATGTGAAAGCCCAACAAGCCGTTCGCTTCAACATCTATCACCTTAACCAAACCTATTGCGGTGATGATGCCCGTCTGAATATCGGTCCCAAAGGATTCACCGGCGAGAAATACGGCGGAAGCACTTACTGGGATACCGAAGCATATTGCCTGCCCTTCTTCCTGGTATCGGCCGATGCCGCCATCTCTCGTCAGCTATTGGTGTATCGCTATAAACAGCTCGACAAAGCCATTGAAAACGCCGCAAAACTTGGCTTCACCGATGGTGCAGCCCTGTATCCGATGGTAACCATGAACGGCGAAGAATGTCACAACGAATGGGAAATCACCTTCGAAGAAATCCACCGGAACGGCGCAATCGCTTATGCCATCTACAACTACATCCAGCATACAGGCGATAAATCTTACTTGCTCGATGGCGGATTCGAAGTGCTGCTGGGTATCGCACGGTTCTGGAAACAACGCGTTCATTGGAGCACCCACAAACAACGCTATGAAATGCACGGCGTTACCGGTCCCAACGAATACGAAAACAACGTCAACAACAACTGGTACACCAGCTACATCGCCAATTGGTGCATGCAGTATACCGCAGACTGTGCCCAGTGGATTGCCCAAAACCACCCAGGTGAATTTGCATCGCTCTGCGAAAAAACGAAGTTCCAGCAGGCCTCAGAAACCGAAGCTTGGAACCACATCAACCAACATCTTTACCTACCTCAAAGCGATGAATTGGGCGTATTTGTGCAGCACGATGGCTTCCTAGAAAAGGAACTCATCCCCGTGCAAGACCTGTCGCCCGCCCAACGCCCCATCAACCAAAAATGGAGCTGGGACCGCATTCTGCGCAGCGTTTACATCAAACAGGCCGATGTACTTCAAGGACTCTATTTCTTTGAAGACAACTTCGACATGGATACCCACGTCAAGAACTTCAAATTCTACGAGCAGTTCACCGTGCATGAGAGTTCCCTCAGTCCCTGCGTTCACAGCATCCTAGCGGCGAAAATTGGCGAAACCAACAAAGCCTATGAGATGTACCTGCGTACCGCCCGCTTAGACTTAGACAACTATAACAACGATACCGAAGATGGCCTCCATATCACCTCCATGGCAGGATCTTACCTCAGCATCGTTCAAGGTTTTGGCGGTTTGCGCATCAAAGACCAAACCCTTCACCTCAACCCACACTGTCCAGCGCAATGGGAAGGTTACGGTTTTCAAATCTTGCTGAATGCTGAGCCCGTGAAAATTGAAGTGACCAAGGAAGGACATCAGATCACCAATTTGGGTCCAAACGACATCACCGTTATCCTGGGCGATTCGCGTACTTCCCTATCCCTCAAAGCCGGCGAAACCCAATTTACGGCGAAGGCATCGTAGTACGCTAAAAATTTGTTCATAGTTCCATAACCTCGGCGAATAAATTCGCTGTGTTTGGAGTATTTTTGCCCCACTTTGGCGGAAAATAACCAGCATCCAACAACCAACAACCCAATGACTTCCGCCGAGAAGCAGGTTGAAGGTGCCATGAATCACCCTACACCAAACACATCGTCTTCACCTTGGCTGATTGTTTGGGCCGGTCTTAGCATCTTTTTGCCGCTTCTACTATTGTACATATACAGTTGCAGTCCACAAACCCTTCAAATCGGCAACCTAGAAATCAAACAGATTTTAGGCAACCAAGACATCGATGCGATGTTGGCCGCACTTGATGAGCCCGAAGCAACACCCACAGCCACCGCAAATGCGCAAGCTGTACCTAACAGCACAAACAGCCTTCCGCTGAACGATTCTTCGATTCCGTTCCTCAACAATCAATACAACAAACCTTTTGCGCTTCCTGCGTATGAATTGCCGGTTTTCGCCGACACCACCAAACACCGGATATTGCTCATTGGCGATTCGGAAAGTGGCGGATTGCGCTACCCACTGAACGATTATTGTTTGGCGAACGGACATAAACTCATCTTGTCATTGGAATGGTACTCCGCTACCACCTTCAATTTTGGTCGGGCAGACACCATCCAAAAAATCATCGCCAAGTACAAACCCACCTATATTTTCCTGGTGTTTGGCTTGAATGAATTGTATGCCCGCGATCTGAAAGCCCGCAAAATTGCCGCCAATCAACTGGCGAAAAAACTCAGGGGCATCCCCTACGCTTGGATTGGTCCTGCCAACTGGGATGAAGACAACGGCATCAACAAAGTCTTTCAAACATCGGCGGATTCTGCCACCTACTTCCTCACCAAAAAACTCACCCTCACCAGAGCGGGCGATGGCCGTCACCCCGATGTGAAAGGATACCGAGTTTGGATGGATAGCATTGCCGGTTGGTTGCAAACTTCTGCCCGATACAAAATGGCCATGAAGCCGCCGCGCAAGCGCGGCCGGCCGTTCCGTGCACCCATCATCACCATCAACGCTGCCAAATACCGTGGATACTAATTGGATTAATCAACTGTTCGCTCCACTGCACGACCCAAAAACTTGGGCCTCGGCCTTCGGCTACTCCACCAAGGAGCCCTGGTTCTTTACCGAGTTTTCCTTCCTCGCTGTATTTGGCATATTCCTGATTTTTTACGCCGCATTGGTACAAAAAAACACCTGGCGCAAAATCTACCTCATCACCTTCTCGCTCTTTTTCTATTACAAATCGAGCGGACCGTTCCTGGGCCTCTTTGCCCTGATGATCGTTTCAGACTACCTGTTTGCCCTGGCCATCGAAAAAGCGGCTGGAGTCCGCAAAAAAGCACTGCTTTGGCTGTCGCTCAGTTATAGCCTCAGCTTTTTGCTATACTTCAAATACGCCAACTTCTTCATTCACAACTGCAATGAACTGTTTGGTACTGAGTTTACCGATCACGACCTATTCCTCCCCATCGGGATATCCTTCTACACCTTCCAATCAATCAGTTACTTGATGGATGTATACCGCAGTGAAATCCCCGCCACACGCAATGTGAGCGATTACGCGTTCTACATGACCTTCTTCCCCCACCTAGTTGCCGGTCCGATCGTACGCGCCAAAGATTTCCTGCCACAAATTTTCACCCCTCAAATCATCAATGCGGCCCTGTACAAAGAAAGCTTGTTTCGCATTTTGATCGGACTGCTGAAAAAGCTCTTCATCGCCGACTACCTGGGTAAATACGTTGACATCGTACATGAACTACCCGCCAATTTTTCCGGCGCAGAAAACCTGTTGGGCATGTACGCCTACAGCTTTCAAATTTATTTCGACTTCTCTGGCTACTCCGACATCGCCATAGGTATCGCCCTGATGCTCGGATATCGACTCAAAGAGAACTTCGACAACCCCTATGCATCAAGCAACATCACCGTATTTTGGCGTAAATGGCATATCTCCCTCAGCAGCTGGCTCCGCGATTATATCTACATCCCCCTGGGTGGCAACCGAAAAGGCGAATTCAACACCTACCTCTTCTTGCTCATCACCATGCTCGTGGGTGGATTCTGGCACGGCGCCGATTGGCGATTTGTCTTCTGGGGCTTGGCTCACGGACTGGCACTGGCCTTCCACAAAGCATGGATGCAGCTGTTCCCATCAAAAAGCAATCCTTGGTACACCCGAATCCCCGCCACCATCCTCACCTTCCACTTCGTGGGATTCTGTTGGATATTTTTCCGCGCCACCTCCTTTGGCTCAGCATTTGCTAGCATAGAGCAAATTGCGTTTCACACCCAATGGAAAGACTTTGCAGGATTTTGGACCTCCCGACAGGAAATGGGCATCATGATCATGATCGCCGCATTCATTGCATTTTTCCCTCCCAACCTCAAAGAACGCGCCTTCCAAAAAATCCAAGTATTACCCACCTTCACTTGGATCCTGTGGGTACTCATCGCATTGCAAATCATCATCCAATTCAAGGACGATGTGGTTCAGCCCTTCATCTACTTCCAGTTTTGATGAAGCAATTCGAAACCCCATCACATCCATCACCTAGCATTAGCCACACCATCTCGAGCAAGTGGCTCATTTCTTGTCTGTTATTGCTGCTATCACTCTGTTCTTTTGCCCCATCACTCTTTGGCCAAACAACCCCAAAGCCAGTCAGCAACGCCATCGAACCAAACAAAGATAGTTCTATCATTTGCCTAACCTGCAATGAGTTGCAAGAATCGCCAAAGCTAAAAAAAGCGTTGCAAAAATTGCATAATGTGCGCCTCAACAACCCTCAATTCGCCCAGAAAAACAGCCCAAAACAAACAGTAAATCCTGCCGATACCGTATTTACCATCATCCACATCGGCGATAGCCACATTCAAGGCGATTACTTCTCGGGTGAAATTCGCATGCAACTGCAATCGTACTTCGGTAACGCAGGCAGAGGCATCCTTTTCCCCTATGCTTTGGCAAAAAGTTTCGGCCCCCGCGGTGTATCTGTGAAACCTGTGGGCGTATGGACGGGTTACAAAACACTAACTCAAAGCCTCACTGAACCCTTGGGCGTGGCTGGTTATGGCGCGAGTACCCGCAGTGCTGCTGCCAGCATACAACTGTCGCTCACAGAAAAATTCAAAGAAGAAAATGCCTTAGGACTGTTCAGTACCCCCGAAATGCAGAAAATCAACATCTGGCACTCTGCGGATAACGCCTCCTTCACCACCCAATTAAATCCTGAATTCCAGTGGACAGGCAGCCAATTCTATCCCACAGGTTGGGGCGTTAGCTCCTACCTCGCACAGCAACCACAAACTGGATTTACCCTTTCGCTCTCGGCTACAGCACCCACCCAAAACCACTATAACTTCTACGGATTTGAAATTGTACCCATGCAGCAGCGCGGGGTGGTTTATCACCACTGTGGCGTGGTTGGAGCACAATTTACCCACCTCATCAACAAAGCCCCGTACACGGTTGAGCAAATCGCACATATCAAACCTGATATCCTCATTTTCTCTTTCGGAACCAACGAGGCCTACAACGGAAAGCTCGATAGCCAAGTCTATACCCCTGCCGTCATGAAATTCCTGAGCGATATCGCCGCGGCAAGTCCCACCACCGCCATCATCCTCACAACAGCCCCTGATACGCGAAGCCAAAATCGCATCCCACCCCAACAAATCAATGTCAACAACCAACAGCGAAAAATCGCCAAGTTACAAAAGGCCACATTGTACGATCTCAACCAAGCGATGGGCGGATGGGGATCCTTGTACGTGTGGTATAAGCAGAAATTAACACTTACCGACAAACTGCATTTCAACGCGGCAGGATACGCCTTGCAAGGACAATTACTAACCCTTTCTTTGCTTCAGGCCTACAACAAAGTAAACGCCAAGGACACCCTCAACATCCAACCGCTCAGAACCACGGTCCACAACAGCATGAAATCTTTGGTGCTTGATTTTGAAGCCGTTTCACTGGGCGATTCTTTGGCCAAAGATAGCAGTACAAAAAACCGTAAGGTTGACAGTTCGGGACTAACTGCTGCTGTGATTCATAACGATACGCCACCAACACCGCGCATCAATCCAACGTCATCAGGAAATCCTCGTAATGCGAGTCCCTCCAGACAGCCACAACGCGGAGAAATCACCCACACCGTTCGCTCGGGAGAAAACCTGTATCGCATCGCACAACGCTACCACGTTACACACGAAGCCATCGCCAAGCGAAACAAATTGAACAATCCAAGGAGTTTGCGTCCCGGACAACGGTTGATCATTCCAGCCAGATAAGGCAAAAAAGGAGGGGCTTGCGCTGCGCGCAAGCCCCTCCAAAATATCAAATTCAAAACCGATTAGTGTGCTACCTGTAATCCCAAAGAAGAAATACCTTCTTTTGATTTGATGCGCACTTGGTACAATCCTTCGGTCAAAGTGTTCGTTGGAATCACCACACCCTGATTTCCATTTACTGAGCTGTATGACTGACGATATACTTCACGTCCCAATGCATCTACCAACATAACTTCCAAGTTGGCTTCAACACCGTTGAACTTAACCAATACTTGATCGCTGGCTGGGTTAGGCATCATGTTCAAGTTCATCAACGCCTGAGCGCGTGTGCCCACGTTGGTTACTTTCAAGTCAAAATACATGGTATCAGACAAACATGGAGGATTGTTGGCAATCAACATGATCTTAAATGTACCATCAGCACTGAATGTATAGGTGGGTTTTGGTTGGAAACTCTCGTTACCATCACTGTAATTCCAATATACATTCGCTGCGTTGCTTCCCGTAAATTCAAACTGGAACTTACGTCCGCCCAAACTGGTCACCTTATACGCAGCAGAAGGCTTCAATACGCCGTAGATGGTTTTTGTCTTGATGGTTTCACATCCCGCAGTGTTTTTTACCGAAACTTGGTAGCTTGAACTTGCACCATTGGCTTTGGCAAAAGTGGTACTGGTTGTTGAGCCAGTACTCCAAGCATAAGTATATGTTTGTGGAGGACCTCCTACAGGTGCCACAGTAGCAGTCAATTGCACTGAATCACCCTCACACACCATGGTATCAGTTGCAGTCAATGTCACATTCGGTCCGTTTTGAATTTGAACAGCTACGTTACGCTGACCCGTACATCCCTTGTCGTCAATCCCTGCAACTGTATAAAACGTAGACGTCGTTGGCAGCGCATAAATGGTATCGCCCGTATTGGAGCTCAATCCAGTTGTTGGCGTCCATGAGTAGGTCAAGGCACCACTAGCTACCAACTTCACACCGGTTGTTGCACCAGCACACAAGGTGGCATTGTTTGGCGTTACCGTGATGGTTGGAGGTGTTGCAGTGTTATCGATCCAAATGCGAATGCAATTCGATGTGTCTATTTGTCCACTACTTGCACAAGTTACAATCGCACGGATATAGCGGTATTTACCAATAGCCGCACTGAAATTCGCAGTATTCACATTGGTTGTCCAAGCGTTTGTGGTGAATGTCGCTGAATCCGTAGAGGTTTCATACTTAATAGAAATACCTGTAGATGCAGTATTTCCAGCCAAAGTAATGGTAGACGGACCTACCGCGCCGCATACATAGTAGGTAGAAGCACTCAAAGTACCTGCATCGGGTTTGCCTTCACAGAATGTTGGATAAGCATCCCAAGTTACGCTGTCAATGAAGATATTACCACCGCTAGCGCCGCCGCGTGCTGTTGCTTGAATCAAGAAGTAGTTGGTAGTTCCAGTGAAAGAGGATGGAATCGCAAAGGAATATTTGTACCAACCGTGGGCCACTGAATCAGGATAGGTCTTTTTCGCATAACGTGTAATACCACCCAAACGCTTGGCCCCCGTTAAGCTTCGCGATGTGTTAAACCAAACCGTTACAGAATCATCGGTATTGTATACGGTGTCGCGGAACATGTACAATGAAATGTAAGAATTGGCACTGCCACGCTTACTCAAGTCGATCACAGGAGAACCCAAGGTTTGTGTTCCTCCGGCTGTAGCGCCTCGAGATGAAAAACGTGCCATCCCCGCACCACCAAAAGGGGTACAAGCTGGCGTAGTACCTGCGTTTGCAGTGGTACGGCGCGACCAAGTAGGTGCACCAGGTCCGCCACCAAATCCAACGGTTTGCCATCCGGCAGGAGGAAATGCAGTTCCCTCAAAACCCTGTCCGGTGACTGTTTGTGCCATCAAATCTGAGCCTAAAAAGGCCAGACCCAACGACATTGCATAAGTAAGTATTTTTTTCATGATTAATAATTAGTCTATTTTTTTGCATCCACAACCAAGAAGGTCCCCTGTCTCACCATATTCCTGAACCCGGAAACACTCTCGTCGAACGTCACATTCACAATATACACGTACATCCCTGTCATTACTGGCTCGTCCATGTACAACCCATTCCACGCTTCAGTAACCGGACGTTTATCAAACACACACTCACCCCAACGGTTGTAAACACTCCAAGTACCTGATTTCACTGCGCAGGTTTTACCCCAATCATCAACAAACATGGGCTTCACCTCATCGTTAAGTCCTTGCGAAGAATATGGCGAAAATGCCGTTGGCATCCACATCTTACAATCACAACGAATGGCATTCACCTTCACCGTGTCTCGGCGCTCACCGCAGGCATTGAATGTGTGTAAACTGTAAAGCCCCGACTGTGAAACATTGAGGTTCCCTGTTTTAGCCCCTGTGTTCCACAAGTACTTGCTGTAACCTGAGAATTGCGCGCCCTTCAAGGTATATGAAACCCCTCCACAGAACCACTCTTCTGCAACCAGACGTTTTTCAGGAACCGTATCCTTATAGATATAAAATGTATCAGTACGCACCCCGCAATCATTGGTCATCGTGAGCCAGAACTTGCCTGTACCCATAATCACGCGCTGGGGCGAACCAGTCATATCATCCCACTGATACCCCTTTACATCGGGGTGGGTCATATCCAAATTCCAAGCGAAGTTGCTGCTGCAAAAAGTGGTATCCTTCACCCGACTCTTGGTAGGCGGCAGCTTGATCTTGATGTCAAACGTATCGTAAGCAACACCACACAAATTCGTGACTACCAACGTGGCTTGCGTAGAGGTATAAAACGTCTTAGGCACCATGGTATCTCCATCAGACCATGTATACAAACTCGCAGGTATCTTCGGAAAATCAACCACGATATTCTTACCAATACACACACCAGTATCAGCAATCTTGGGCGATACCGGAGGTAATAACAACTTGAAGCGCACAGAATCTACCCTGCTGCCACACGCATTTCGGGTATCCAACCAAAAGACCCCGGGTTTGGTAAAGGTGCGGGTAGAAAGCGTACTACCATTGTCCCAAACATATTTACAGAAGGGTTGAGCCACATCGATGGTGTAGTTGAACGGACTCTTGCAAAACAACGTATCCTTCAAATTGGGCTTTACCGGCGCAGAGGCCTTACCAACTACAACCGTATCCTGTCGCGTACCGCAAGCGTTGATTGTATTGATATAAAACGTACCATCAGTCGTAAACGTACGCGTGGGCGATGTTCCTCCGTCTGTCCATGCATAACTCTCAGCTAAAGCCTGCGTGGCATTGGTCGATACACTCGTGGTAGACGGACACATAACCAAGGGCGATGTAACTACTTTGATGGGCATCGGACAGGCCTGCGTACAGTTAACCGTTTGGTTGATGTAAAAAGAAGTCGTATCAAAATTCACCGTAGCCAAATCACCAAAACTACTGGCGGTATAACTTGCGGAAGTAGCCCATGTCCAAGTCAACGCCGTATTGTTCACCGTAGAAGTTGTCGTGCCACAGTTGGTGTTACACGGACTGTTGATCATAAAATTATTGTGCACCCCGGCGGAGTTATCTACGCCAATAGCCACCATTCCTCCTTTGGGCATCGAAGCAAACGAACGCATAAAACCCGTAAGGGCGAAGTTTGTGTTACCATTCGACAATATTTTCTGGGTTTGGGTTGTTGCGCCCGTAGCTGTATCAATCTGAACCAACAATTGTCGGTTATTGGCAAAAGTTTGGTAGGTTGAACTCAACCACAACGAGCCCCCTTCCAGAACTAGGTGATGTCCGGTTTCATTTACATTGTTCGCACCAATGCTGCGCGTCCACTTACGGGTTCCATCCGCAGTAAAAGCACATACCATGATTTGCGCAGTAAGGGCAGCACCCGTGGTTCCTACTGTATAGATGGTTCCTCCCGGCGCAACAAGCACGTGACCAAATTGGTTGATGCCATTGCTCGTTCCTTTCCAAAGCGATCTTACCGTACCATCATTTTTCACATACACCGCAAAAGGATACGTCTGCAAAGATCTCGCCCAACCCGTGATTACCCATTCATTGCCCACACGAGCTACTCCCCAACCATGGTGTTCATTGTTACCCATGTCGAGGTTTAAAGTCCACTTGGTCACCCCGGTACTGTCCAATTGGGCCGCGATCAAATTCCGTTTTCCCGTTAACTGCGCCCCCGTTCCTACTACAATGATGGTATTAGCGTCATAAACCAACACATGATTCCATACATCACTTTGTCCGTTCCTACTTGAACTCGGCGTTTCGCGAGTCCACTTGAGTTGCCCTCCAGGCGTGAAATAACTGACCGTTCCCAAAGAGGCATTCACAGAACCAACTACACTGGATCCAACAGCAACCGCGCCACCCGAAGGCGTTGTGGCCAAATCATTGATAATTTCATTAGAACCCGTCCCCTTAACCCCGTATCGGATTGCACCTACAATTTTCCCAGTATCATCGTATTTCATCAACCACCCATCTCCATGATTGGCACCATTGACCGTGCCATAACCTGCAACCCAAAATCCTTTACTGCGGTTTGATACCGCCATGGTATTCCATGAACTAAATTGACGCGTGCCAACTACTTTTTCGGTGTTTGTGAAATACTGTCTTTTGATAAAAGGATAGCAAATCTGAGCGCTCGAAAATAATGTGCTAAAAAATAATATAACTGATACTAAAGCAATTTTTAATTCTATGCGGGTTTTCACAGGTTTTCTGTACTTTATGCGTTTATGGAAGACAAAAATCTACAATTGGTTGATTAACAACCAAAAAAGTTTGTCACAGTTGCGTGGAACACAAATTTTTGGACAACCCCCCAAGAAAAATTGCAATTTTTTCAAAAAAAAATTAAAATCCATCCGGTACCACAGGCAAATTCTGCCAACGCAATCGCTTCACTTGCATTTTTCGCAGAATCGCCCCGGTCTACTTCGCAGGATTTGGAGATTGTGAAACAAATTACCGACCTTTACACCTTCAAGGCTTTGTTGTTATACAGTGGAAAAACTCATCATCTTTTCAGCACCCTCGGGCTCAGGCAAAACCACTGTGGTTAAGCACCTGCTATCGGTTATGCAAGACAAACTTGCCTTCTCCGTAAGTGCCACCACCCGCAATCCCAGACCGGGTGAAGAAAATGGCAGAGAATATCATTTCCTTGACCTCAATGATTTCCGCAACAAAATCAAAGAAGGTGCCTTCCTCGAACACGAAGAAGTATATGCAGGAATCCTTTATGGGACCCTTTGGACAGAAGTCAGAAAAATATGGGCCGAAGGCAAAGCCGTTGTTTTTGACGTAGATGTAAAAGGTGGCCTCAACCTCAAACGAGAATTTGGCGACCAAGCACTCGCTGTGTTTTTACGTCCGCCAAGCGTTGATATCCTCATGGAACGCCTCACCAAACGCAGTACCGAAGTAGAACATCAACTCCAAGAGCGTATCGCCAAAGCCAACTACGAATTGAGCTTTGAATCACAATACGATACCGTAGTCGTGAACGACAAATTGGATGAAACTTTTGCCACCTGTGAAAAGCTCGTCAGTGATTTTATCGCCAAGCCCTAAACAAAACCCTCTCTAGTTTCGTTTACATAGATACATGCGCGTAGGATTATATTTTGGATCGTTCAACCCCCTGCACATCGGACACATTCAGGTTGGGCGATACTTCCGAGATATCCAAGCCTTCGACGTAATATGGTTTATCCCATCACCACTCAACCCGCACAAATCAGAAGAGACCCTCGTACCAGCAGATCTGCGTTTGCAATGGGTCAATCAAGCGCTGGCCGAGGAACAAAATATGGTTTGCTGCGATGTTGAATTTGGTCTCGGATTACCAAGCTATACCCATCGCACAGTAACACACCTTCAATCACTACACCCCGAACATACTTTTTCACTGATTATGGGGGCCGACAACCTTTTACACTTCCACAAATGGAACCATGCAGAAGAACTCGCCAACATCTGTCCACTGTACGTATACGCACGTCCAGGATACAACAAACCCCAAGAACCCTTGCCTTTTGGTGCCAATTGGCACGATGCACCCCTGCTGCATATATCAGCCACCGAAATTCGCGACAAACTCACCAACCACCAAGACATTAGCGCCCTCGTCCCTTCAAGCATCCTGCCCCAGGTCGAGACTTTTTTTCAGCACTTTTTCGCGGAACAAGACCAATAAATACCCCACGGTAAAGGTCACAACCACACTGTACAACGCATACACCAACGCCGGTTTCTCCATCGCAGGCATCCGCAACTTATCACCCGCAATCAACAAGGCCAACGCCGTATTGTGTAACCCCACCTCAATGGCAATCGTAATTCGGTTGCGATAACTGAGCGCAAATGGGATGCCCACCGCAAAGCCCAACAACATCGACAACACATTGAGTCCGATTACATAAGGCGTTAAAATAAGAATGTCGCCGGCCGACATATCCGTACCCCCCTGATCCTGTCCCGCCAGAATTTTAAACCCAAAAACCGCCAGCAGCAACAGGGGCAAAATTACATTCAACCACTTGCTGATGCCAGATACCCTTTTTCCCAACCGCAATCGCGTGGCCATCCCCAACCAAGCCGGGATGATCGTAACTACGAAAATCTCCAAAAGGGTATTCCAAAATGGCAGAGCAACCGATGTCCCCTGGTTCATAATGTGCGTGAGAAACAAATTCACCATTAGGGGGATCGACAACAGCGATAGCAATGCGTTACAAACCGTGAGCGACACCGCCAAGGCCACATTGCCCTTGACAAAATAACTCACCAAATTGGAAGTGATACCACCCGGACAAACACTCAAAATCATGATACCCACCTTCCATTCGGGCGATAACGGCGCTGAATATATCAACACCGCGGCCAGCATCGGCAATAACACCATCTGTGCAAACAATCCAATTGCCAAGGATTTTGGTTGGTCAAACAGGGCTTGAAAATCTTCACGCTTCAAGGAAAGTCCCAACCCAAACATGATCAGTGCCAGCACCCCATTGAGGAGATAGTTGATATTAATGACCGACAGGAGTAACATACCAAGCGTGCAGCAGAACGACAAAATGATAGGTAAAATACAAACCGATGGCTGATAAAATCGCCCCGAAGTATCGATTTACCAATTGATATACCCGATCGCTCAATTTCTTTCCAATGTAATCGCTGAGATACACCTTGCCCAAATCCAGGGCCAACAGGGTACACAAAATGGTGATCAATTCAACCAAAATAAGGGTCCTACCGTGTTCAGTATGTGCCTCCCCGCCAACGCTCAATGTGGCAATCACACTCACCCACAGCAGCATCACAAAAGGATTGATGATATTCATGAAAAATCCCCGGTACACCGATGCCGAGGCACTCACCTTGATTTCAGGCAACGTATGGTGTTTTGTAAAAACCGATTGAATCCCCAAATACAGAATGGCTGCGGCCGCCATCCCAGTAAAAACCAATTGAAAAGACGCTGTTGTGAAATATCGACTCAGACCAAAGAAGCAAAGCAATGCTACGAACATTTCGCTTAAGAATATGCCCAAAGCGACTTGCATCCCTTGCTTTTTACCGCCTTGAATTCCCGTGTGGATCAGCGTAAAGAAAGAGGGCCCAAAACTGAGCAGTCCGATCAAAAAACCGTACCAAACTCCCTTCCCTATAGATAGCAATAATTCCAAAGTGTTGGGCGCAAATTAGCCCCGAAAAACGGCAAGTACAAACCGGTTTCAGGATTAGCCCAATTTATCCGACACTCGTTGTAAAAACGCGCGCGATAACGAGGGATGCGCTGCCACAATCTCTCGCTGAAACAACACTTGGTGTCCGCCAGAAAAATTCGACACAAACCCACCGGCTTCTTCCACAATCAGGGCGCCCGCTGCTACATCCCATGGGGCTAGGCCCATTTCATAAAACGCATCGAACCGGCCTGCCGCCGTATAAGCCAAGTCAATCGCAGCTGAACCCATTCTGCGCAATCCATGCGTTGCGCGCATCAAATCGGACAGCAACTCAAGGTATGGCGTCATTTTTTCAAAGTCGTAATAGGGAAATCCAGTGGCAATCAACGACTGCGACAACGACACTTCACCCTCTAATTGCAATGTTCTGCCATTGAAATAAGCACCTCCACCGCGAACGGCGGTAAAGGTCTCACCCATGGCTGGCGCATGCACCACCCCCAACTGCGTATCACCAGAATCCCATAACGCCACACTCACGGCAAAGACCGGAAGTCCGTGTAGGAAATTCGTTGTCCCATCCAACGGATCAATAATCCAAGTGGGTTCATCGCTCAATACTGAATCAGGGTTAAATTCTTCGCCGATAAAACAGGATCCGGGTAAAATGGCCGACAATCCATCCATCAATCGCTGTTCGGATTCTTTGTCAACAAAACTCACCAACTGATTGAGCCCTTTGTCAACGATATCACCCGACTTTACCGATTGCCAATGTTGCAACTGAAAGTCCCCAACCTCCACACACAGCGATTCAACCTGTGATAACCAACCCTGCAATTGCGGGAGTGTAAAGGCAGAAGTCATTATTTAACAATGGGTTGCGTAAGCACCTTGAAGGTTATCGGCAACCATATCGGCTGTTCTACCCTCAATCATGTGACGCTCAACCATGTGCACCACTTCGCCACCTTTGAACAAAGCAACTGCTGGAGACGATGGTGGGTAAGGTGCCATATATTCACGAATCTTTGCCACAGCATCTAAATCCTGTCCGGCAAACACTGTCACCATTTTCGCAGGTTTCTTATCGCCGGTCAATGATTTCAATACCCCAGGACGAGCAGAACCTGCTGCGCATCCGCATACAGAATTCACCATCACCAACGTGGTATCTTCATTTCCTTCCATGAACGCAACTACTTCATCAGCCGATTTCAATTCGGTAAAACCGCCGTTTGTCAATTCAGCACGCATCGGTGCTACAAGCATTTCTGGGTATGGCATAAGGGTTAAATATTAATTTTTACAAAGATACAAAAATTGCTTGGTGCAACTATTCGAGATTCTTGCGTCATTTCAACAAAACATTGTTCAGTAAACAAGTAAATTTCAGTAAATTTCAGGTTTACAAACGGACAACAAAATTGAACGAACCCGTGTCTCTATTAAAAATTCAATACATGCAAAAACGCTACATGCTGAAAAAAGCCGCACTATACTTCTTTTTGTTTTTATTCGGGCAATTGGCATCTCCTTTGAAGGCCTCTCATTACACATTTGGTAGTGAGGTTTGGGCTACTCACATCACCAAGAACAAATACGAAATTAGTTACCGTGCATACAGAGTTTGTGGAGCAGTAATATCGGCCCCAAGTTCAGTATTTGTCGTAGCCTACGGCGGCAAAAGTGCTGCCTGCGGAACCGTTTCCTTGACCGCCTCACTGGTTTCGAGCAAAGCCGTTGATCCAAAATGCTCGACCTCCGTGGATTGCGATAAAAGCTACCTATTCAAAGAGCATCTATATAAGTGCACCGCTGACCTCGATAGCTCAATTTTCAAAACCATCCTATCGGGCAGTACCTGTAAAAATATCACGTTTGCAGTTTATGGCTACCTCTACCCCACCGTATTGCCATGTTATAATTGGGACGCATATTCCGCTACCACTATCTATTTAGAAAATTTGGCCAATTGTACCAAAACTACCAATACGCCCCCTGCCAGAATGTTTGAACCAATAAGGGTTTTGCATATCGATAGGACTGCTATTTTCAATCAAGGACTTGCCGATACCGCTGAAAGGGATGTATTGCGTTACGAACTGTCGCCATCCAATTGGGATGTACCCTATAAAAACAAGACTTGCGTAAATACCCCAACCAAAGACCTAAGCCACCCTTTCACCCCTACCTGCGCGGGTACGACCCTTTGCAGTGCAAATACCAAAACCAATCCCGTACGTGGTACCTATTTCGACACAAGCGATGGCGTATTCATATTTACACCCAGCGTGGATGGAGAATTTGGGGTGGCCTGCGTAAAAGTCAAGGAATATCGCATCAACAAAAATGGCAAATACACGTTAATCGCCGAACACCAAAGAGAGGTAGCAGCATATGTCGTTGATACCAAAGGCGATAACGAACCTCCTAAAGCACTGCTCACTCAAAAAAGCGTTATTAAAGTATGCGTTGGCAACACCATCAAACAAAAATTTGTGGACTTCGACGACGTGGTAGCACCCTTTCAATCGATATCAGACAGCCTACAAGTAATTGTACCACCAACCTATCGCGGGGCATCCATCAAAGTCTACAGCTCTGCCAAAAATAAGCGCAGCTTGGAATTCAACTGGACACCTACCCTGGCAGACACTTTCGCTGAAGGCTATGTATTCCCAATTAAAGTGGTTGATTTGCATTGCTCTGAACCACTATCAACAACCTACAACCTCATCGTAAAGGTTTACCCCCAACCAACCGGAACACCACAAGTTGCTTACAAAGGTTGCAACAAACTCACCTTAAACGTCAAAAATTTCGGCGGCGGCAGCGCCCCAAAAGTAAGTTGGCAAATCCTCAACTCAACGGGTAATACCGTAGGCACTTCCAACCGTGTTAGTGATAGTTTGCTACTCGATGGAACCGGAACATACAAAGTGCTAGCACTTTTCTCCAATGAAGGAGGATGTTTGAAACCATGGGATACCACCATCAGCATTGTTGATACTGTCATCAATTTTCAATTGGGATCACAAAAGCCATTCTCTGATACCCTAAACTGTCCAAATGGTTCTCTCTACCTCGAACCAAAAAATGTAACCGCCCGCAAAGGTGCGTTGCAATATAATTGGTATGGACTTTCATTTGATATCGCAATGCAAAACAAAACACCGCGCGATATCTCAACATCTACACTTGCAAAGATTGGAAGCGGCAAGAACATCACAGTAAAAACCAACAAAGACACCGCTATTTTGCTATTCATTACCGATGCCAAAGGATGTACCGAGGCACGACAGCTCAATATCACACAACTTTTCAGCGACCCCGTTGAATGGAATAAATCGCCCCTATCACCCATTTGCGCATCAGACCCACCATTCAAGTTGATCGATCCCGTAAACAAGGACTTGCTCGACGGTGGCCCAATGACCAATATTCGATGTCTCAATGGCAAATACCTCGATAGCCTCGGTCCAAACTACTACAAATTGCGATCGCCGCAAGCCATCAAAGGGGTAGATAAAATCACTTTAAGTTTGGTAGCGAGTTACGACACACTGGGCTGTATCAGCAGAGATACCAACACCATCGATGTGATGTATCTGCCACAATTTGACTTGGCAACGACCACAACGGTGTGCAGTGGCGATTCGGCCTTCTTCCCTGAAGACGCCGTAATTAAACCAGCCAAAAATGCCCTGCCCTACGATTGGAAAATCATCGGTATGCCATCAAAATCCATCGCCCAACTGATGCCCCTCACCGTGGGTGGCAGAACCGGAACGCATTTGGTAACACACCTCGATTCAATCGCCGTGGGCACTTACAAATTACAGGCCTGCACAGCCGATTCAACGTTGGGTTGCAGATCCTGCGACACAGCCATCATCATCGCCAAACCACAAATCAAATTCCAATACACCGGTGATACCTTAATTTGTCCGAACGATGCCCCATTCCGCCTGCGCGATAAAATCAAACTAAGCTCCGGGGAATTGAATGACAGTTTATACAGTGTTTCGCTATATGCAATCAATGGCAATACCAACCCGTCGGCCAACGTACAACGCGTGTTTGACAAAAACAGCAGCGAACTCCATCCTAGAATTGTGGTTGGAACCGTGCGTGTTCGCCTAGAATCTCCCAAGTATTGCTATGCTGATGGATATGTCAATGTGCGCATCCAAGACACACTGCCTGTTAACTATAGTGTGAGTCCCGATAGCGTGATTCGACTCCCCCGCACTTCATTTACCTTCACCGCTAGCACCACTTCACCACGCGTTTGGTGGTATTTTGGCACCGGCAATCTGGGCGATACATCCACCCTCAATCCCATTACCTGGTCGTTCGATAGCAAAATTGCGGACTACAAAGTATCTGCACGCAGTTATCACAACAATGGTTGTTATGGCGAGTTCACACGCAAAGCTTCGATTTGGGATGTTTCAGCGATCAACCAATTTGACCAAGACGCGAAAATCAACCAAGATTTACTACTCATTTCAACGCGTTGGGAGCTAAATCAATTGGATATTTTCGACACCCAAGGAAAACTCGTCTACCGCACCTTGGAAAATCGCGGCGCACCAAAAATGCAACTAGCCCCAGGATTGTATACCTACAAAATTCGCGCTTCACGCGGTGCTGATGTGGTTGAAAAATCTGGAAAGTGGTTGAACTTTGGCGGGTAATTTCCAACGCAGAGGCCAAATTTTTCTGAGTCGCGTTTAATTATTGTATTTTTTACAATATATTCGCCATCGGTGAATAATATTAGCGCGGATGGACAATCAATTTGAATCGTATTTTAAAGCAGCGGTATCCGT
This sequence comes from Flavobacteriales bacterium, assembly GCA_024643755.1. GTDB lineage: Bacteria > Bacteroidota > Bacteroidia > NS11-12g > UBA955 > UBA955. The sequence continues at coordinate 25,506 of JAHEMG010000008.1, forward strand.
TGACAACGTAGTTTTTGGATTTGACAATACCGGCCTCAAAGTACTCCTCATTTATCGCGGTGCAGACCCTTACAGAAATTGCTGGGCCTTGCCAGGTGATTTAATTAGCCTAGATACTAATCTTTTAGATTCCGCTGAAAAGGTTTTGCAAGACCTCACCGGACTTGAGGAAATCTACATGGAGCAGATCCACACGTTTGGTAAGGTGGACCGACATCCCTACGGACGTGTATTCACCGTTGCGTATTTCGCCTTGATCAAAATCGAGGATTATCACCTTCACCCATCATCGTGGGCCGAAGAAGCTGCTTGGTTTCCAATCAGCGAAATTCCCGAATTGCCCTTTGACCACAATGAAATATTGGCCTATGCCAAAGAGCAGTTGAAGAGTAAAATCCGTCGCCAACCCATAGGATTTGAACTACTCCCTAAGCATTTTACCCTCACTGAGTTACAAACGCTGTACGAATCCATTTTAGAAAGGGGCTTCGATGTAAGGAACTTCCGCAAAAAGATCCTTTCCATGGATTTCATCACCGATACGGGCTTGAAACAAACCAGCGTTACCCATCGCCCCGCAAAACTGTACAAGTACAACGCCAAACGCTATAGCAATCTCATCAACACCGGGTTTGCGTTTGATTTATAACCTACTTTCATGATACGATTGAACATTCAACGCCAACTGCGCGTGCTTACTGTCATGGCGATACTATCATTTTGTGGTAGTACCCAAAACGCCATCGCACAGAAAGATCAACCTGCCACTTCTGAGGCAAACCCCATTCCCAATGTAGCCATTATTTCGCTCGACAAGGCGATAAGCGACCACGTAAATTCCCTCACTTTGGAACAGAAGGTGGGACAGATGACGCAGATCGATTTGGGTGTCATCGCCGTGGGAAGTCCATGTGGCTTGCAACAACCACAGACCCTCGATCTTGAAAAGTTGCGCATCGCCATCGAAAAATACCACATTGGATCGGTGTTGAACGTTGGTTGCGGATCGGGAACCATCGCCTTGGACCGCTGGCAAGAAATTCACAAAGGCATCTCAAAGGCATCAAGTCAATACTCCAGCACGCACATCCCCATTTTGTTTGGAATCGATGCGATACATGGCGTGAACTACACTGTGGGTGGCACCTTATTCCCGCAGCAAATTGGCCAGGCCGCTACATGGAACCCCGACTTGGTCCTCAAAGGTGCCGAAATCACCGCACTGGAATGTAGGATATCAGGAATTCCATGGAATTTTTCGCCCGTTTTGGATTTGGGCCGACAGCCCCTGTGGTCGCGCTTCTTCGAAACCTACGGCGAGGATGTGTATTTGGCCAAAACGATGACCTCCGCTAGCATTCGCGGATATCAGGGCAATCACCCAGAGCTGGGTATTGATGACCGACATGTTGCGGCCTGCATGAAACATTTTTTGGGTTACAGCTATCCCTTGAGTGGGAAGGATCGCACCCCGGCATGGATTCCTGAGCGAGAGTTAAGAGAATACTATTTGCCTACATTTCAGACTGCCATTGATCAAGGTGCTTTGACTGTAATGATCAATTCTGGCGAATTGAATGGCACGCCGGTGCATGTAAATCATGACATCCTCACAAAATTGTTGCGTAACGAACTCGGATTTAAGGGCTTGGCGGTAACCGATTGGGAAGACATTTATAAGCTCCACACCACACACAAAGTGGCGGCCTCGCTGCGCGAGGCCGTGAAACTGGCCATCAATGCCGGGATCGACATGTCGATGACCCCCAACGATTTTCAGTTCAATGACTTGTTGATTGATTTGGTAAAAACTGGCGAAGTCCCCGTGGAACGCATCAACGAAGCCGTACACCGCATCCTATATATAAAACACCAATTGGGGATTTATGATGCGATGAGTCCTTCCGTCGGCAGCATTCGAGAAGCCCTCAACCCTGAAGATTTGGGTTGCGCAAAACACCGTGAGGCAGCTTTGAAAACCGCAGAAGAAAGTATCACGTTGCTAAAGAACGACACAACCGCCAATGGCAAACCACTCCTTCCGCTGGGAAATCAATCCCTATACGTGTTTGGTAACGCCGCGGATGATTTGAATTTATTGAATGGCGCATGGACAAACACTTGGCAAGGGAACGATAGTCAATATCGCCACAATCCGCTGTACCCCACCATTTGGGAGGCTTTGATCAAGAACCACGCCCAAGCCCTTTCAAGTAATACACGCACGGCAAAACAATTAAAAACATTGAAAAAATCGCTCTCCCCCAATGCCGTGGCCATCTTCTGCGTTGGTGAAACACCTGGAACGGAAATAGTTGGAAACATTGACGATTTGGCCGCCGAAATTGGTGCGGGCGATAAACAACTCTTCGATTTTTTCGTACAAAATCAAGTACCGGTGGTGCTGGTATTGGTGACAGGCCGTCCGCGCATCATTACCGAATACGCCAATCAATCCACGGCGGTTTTACAGGCATACCTCCCCGGAAATGAAGGTGGCACCGCCATCGCCAAAATCCTCATAGGCCAAACCAACCCTTCAGGCAAATTGCCATACACCTATCCAAGATTCGCTGGCGATGTGGTGCATTATGATCACAAGTCTACGGAGCGCAACGACAAACTTTTTGGCACCAACGCCTACCAGCCGCTGTTCGATTTCGGACATGGTTTGAGTTATACGCAGTTTAAATATGGCACCTTGACTGTTACACCCACCGCTAACCAATCATTTCGGGTAACAACCACCATCACCAATACAGGCGACAAACCAGGCAAGGAAGTATGCCAATTGTACTACCGCGATGAATTTGCCAGTATCACCCCATCGGTGAAAAAGCTTTGTGCATACCATAAAACCAACGTATTGCAACCCGGCGAAAGCGAAACCATCGAATTCACCATCACACAGAAAGATCTGAGTTTCATCAACAAGGATTTACAGCGTGTAACCGAACCCGGCGATATCACTTTCATGCTCAAAGACCAAACAACCACGGTTCAGATTAAGTAATGAATCAAATCATATCCATGTAGATTTATCACCTATCTCGAGTCAAAAAAAGGAGGGGCCCCGCTGCGCGGGGCCCCTCCTTTTATAATCACTTCGTGTGATGAATCAATTCTTCTGAAACACCCGCACGTAATCTACATCCATCTGCTGTGGAAATACCGTGGTCCCATCAGGATAACCCGGCCAATTGCCTCCCACCGCGATATTGAAAATAAAGAAAAACTTCTGATTGAAAGGATAAATTCCACCCGTATTCGCCGGAGTTAACGTGTGAAATTTCACATCGTCGACATACCACTCAACCAAATTGTTCTCCCACTTCAAGGTAAACACATGGTACGCATCGGAGAAATTGCCGGTCGACAATCCATAGGAAGCGGTTCTCTGCGTCGATGGTGGCTGATTGCCAAAATGCGCTGTACCATGCACTCGATTGGGCTGATTACCAATCAATTCCATGATATCCAACTCACCACAATTGGGCCATCCAACCGAACTGAAATTCGATCCCAACATCCACAACGCAGGCCAAATACCCTGTCCTTTTGGCAATCTCGCACGTATATCAATTCTTCCATACTGAAACTCGCGCTTGCCTTTGGTCAAAATCCGCGCAGAAGTATAATTGAAACCTCCCTGCGATTCTTTTTTCGCTGTAATCGTCAATTTGCCATTGCCCACCACACAGTTTGCAGTGCCCGAAGTGTAATACTGAGACTCATTGTTGCCCCATCCACCAGAGCCATTGCCTACATCATAGCCCCAGCTCGACAAATCCAATGCATCGCCAGAAAATTCATCGGCCCAAGCCAAATTGTAACCAGCATATGCCGTGGGTGTTGAATACCCATCTGCCAAGGTTGTGGCCTCAATCTTTACGGTATCCAATGCCGAGATATACTGAGCCGCACTCGCATGCGCTTTCAATATCACCTCGTAGGTTCCATCAGCCGCAAACGTGTAAGAAACTACCCCTGTGGGCGATTCCACCGTAACATCACCCGACTTGTCCTTGAACGTAGCCGAGAAATAGTTGGCGTGGTTGGCCTTCATCGTAAAGGTCACCTTGCCCTTTGGAGCAGCAGCGTAATCCAACGTCCAAGTAAAATTATCGGGTAGCACGACAGGATCAACGGGCTTCTCTTCGCAGCCCATCATTCCCAGCGATAAACCCAAGGAAACAAGCATCAACATGGCCATATTCAGGATGCGACGCATGTTATTTCTGTTTGATATCATCTACGTAAAATGTGCCTGCATTGGCAACGCTCCAACCTGGGAACAATACCAATCGACCGTATTTACCAGCTACAGCATCGCTGAAGTCAATGCTCACCTCTACCCACTGATTGGCAACGGTAACATCTACATCCTTCTCCACAAATTCTGTGGTGTTATCACGGTTTTCCAATTTGATACGGAAGGTGCCTGTTGCAGGGGCCCAAACTTTCACAGAAATCGTTTTGCTGCTGCTGAAATCGAACTTGTTGGTCATATCGAAATAAAAACCAGCCCAGGTCTCATTGCCATGAACGGTTTCCAACACTTTTGCACTGGTATTGATACCGCCTGAATGAGGGTTATTTACCACAGCCACAGTGCTACCTCCAAAGGTATTGCTCTTGGGCTCAACCGATTCGAAATCAATAGGCAATGTGTATGTTGGATCATTGCTTCCACCATTGTCAACAGGATACGTATCAGGCACCAAACGAATGTACCAAGCCAATTGGCTGTTTGAGGCATCTACATAACGTAAGAACAATTCATTCTCCGACATGCGAACCACTTTGTACGTATTCACGCCTGTATAGTAGCCGATGAATGATTTACCAGAAACGGTCAAAGTGGTGTCTGTACCCATGGTTAGAGTCCAAGTTTGACCCATTTGGTCTGCAAAAGGAGCCGTGTAATCTGTTTTTGGGTTTAGCGTAGCGCCAGGAAAGTTGCCTGCTTGACCCGTATTTACATAAACATCCCCTTTGGTCATTTGGTCAAAGCCAAATCCCTTCAGATGAAATCTGAACTGGTCATTGTACAAACCTGTGTTAGACTTATCCATTTTCTTTGCAGCCCACCACTCAGGGTAGTCACCTGCTGCACCTGAAGGATTTGGACCTACGCCCATATGTCCGTCACGGGTTGAATCAATCACCCAAGTTTTGTAGCCCTTACCTGCACTTCCACCGGTCAATAAGGTGTACAATGGATTATTCAATAAGGTGGCATCGTCTTGTGCGATGGTAATTGTTTGTGTGGTCGATGCGCTTCCGCCTGAATTAAACACGGTCAAAGTAACTTGATACGTGCCTTTCAAAGGGAAGGTACCCAATACGGTTGGACCTTCAGCGGTTGTACCGTTTCCGAAATCCCACTTGGCAATCAAATCCTTGTTCTTCGCATTGAATTCAATCACGTTTGGATTCGTGGCAGTTGGGGCATACGTAAATTCCGCATCCGCAGTGGTTGGCGGAGTTCCCAAACTGGGTTCTTCTTCACATCCAGCGAGGGCAAATGCACCCAAAACGCCGAGAAATAACATTTTTATGGTTTTCATAGCTTTAGTTTTTCTAAGATAATATTAATAGTTCGGATTTTGTTTCCAGTTACCACCAGCCAAATCAATTTCTACCTGGGGAATGGGAAATAATTCATGCTTACCCGTCACGAAACCGGTCAAGGAGGTTGCCGCTTGCTTGGTACGCACCAAATCAAAGTAACGATGCCCTTCGCAAGCCAATTCCAATCTGCGTTCGTTCCAAATGTCTGAAACCAATGTCTGACCTGAACTGGTCACATCGCTCAAATTCACCCGTTTTCTCACCAAATTCAAATAGGTCTTCGCCTTATTTTCATCAGGCGATGCTTTTCTTGCATTGGCCTCAGCTGCCATCAACAACACATCAGCATAACGAATCACTTTGTAGTTCACCGGACTGGTCAAATCGTTATCAGGCAATCCAATTTCGCCCTCCTTTTTGATGTATTTGTTGTTGTAGTAGCCCGTATGTCCGCCCGCACCCTTCGCATAGCTAATATCCTGGGGTTTCGCTTGCTTGGCGATAAACGCATCGATATCCAAAATCGTGGCATCCCTGCGAATGTCGGTTAGAGCAAATGCATCATACAAATTCTTGGTGGGCAAATTGTAACTGTTACCATCGCCATAGATCGGACCTTTATACTGTCTGATGCCCTGAAAGCCCGGACCCGCATTGCCTTCCAAACAAATCAAGCAACCATATCCACCACCTTCGGCACCGGTGTATTCAACATCAAAAACAGTCTCTTTGTGTCCTTCGTTTGCCACGGTAAACAACTGATTGTAGTTTGGAATCAAGCTATACAAATTCTGATCAATCAACGTTTGGAAGGTTACTGCTGCCTCATCAAACTTATCTTGATATAACTGAACCTTACCCAACAAAGCAATCGCTGCACCTTTGGTTACACGACCCTTCTCTGCTGCCGTCCAATCCAATTTAGATGCGGCATATGTTAAGTCTGCCTCTATTTGCTTGTACACCTCTGCTTTGGGCGTTCTGTCCAAACTGGTCACCTGGTCTGCACCCAAACGCTTGTCTACCACCAATGGCACATCGCCAAAGAATTTCACCAATTCAAAGTAGTAGAAAGCACGCAAGAACGAGGCCTGCGCCAAGATGTTCTCCTTACCTGCAAAATCAATCTTGTTCTTGTTTTCCATGATGAAATTCACACGGGTGATGCCCGCGTAATTCCAACGAAACACGTTGCGCAACTCTTGGTTTACCGCCACGTGGCTCATATCGTCGATTTCATGCAAACCTTTGGTATCAGTAACACTCTCACCACCAGCAATGGTGTTGTCTGAAGCGATTTCGCCGATCCAAACCGACAAGAAAGATCCTTGCATCAAATCATAAGCCCCAGTCAATGCACGCTGATAATCAACAGGCGTATTAAAATAGTTGTCCGCATCTTGCGTATAGGCAGGATCTACATCCAAGAACTTTTCACACCCAAACTGGGGTAATAAAAGCAGTCCGCCGATTAAGGTTGTTAAAATTGTCTTTTTCATCTTTAGAAACGAATTGAGAAGCCCAACATCATGGTTCTAGCCTGTGGATAGAAACCGTTATCAATACCTGCACCCAAAGCACCACCCACTGAACCCAAATCGGGATCGTAGCCCATGTACTTAGTGAGGGTGTAGAGGTTATTGGCCGACAAATACACACGCAAACCAGCCATTTTCAATTTTTTCAATGACTGTCCTTTGAGCGTATATCCAATCTGCAAATTGCGCAAACGCAAGAACGAACCGTCTTCCACATAATAATCAGAGAATACGTTGTTTCTGGTCAGCGAAGTGGTCAAACGAGGATTCACATTGGTACTGTTTGGACCTGTCCATCGATCAATGGTATACGCCAACTGATTCGCATAGGGTTGCTGACGCTCGTAATTACGGACGATTTTTTGTCCCACCGCGGCATACAACTGCATCGAAATATCCCATCCTTTGCGTGAAAGGCTCAAATTATAACCCGCAGTAAATTTGGGCAATGGCGAACCCAACATCTTCTTGTCGCTGTCGTCTGAGAAGTTGATCACACCGTCACCATTCTGATCCACAAATTTCAAATCACCAGGTTTTGCTCCGGCTTGTTTCACAGTTGCATTGTCGATTTCTGCTTGCGATTGGAAAATACCCGCTGTTTCATAGCCCATGAAGAAACCAATGGGATAATCTTTCTGGAATCGCGATGCAGTACTTCCACCTACCCCAAAGGCAGCGCCTGGAATGAAATCCACGCCATCTGGGGTGCTAAGCACAACGTTTTTCAAATAAGCAAAATTCAATCCCATAGAAACATTCCAGCGATTTTTCACGGCACTTTGGTATTGAACATCCAATTCCACACCACTGTTCGATACGTCACCAGCATTGATGATTGGCGGATAGCTACCAGGTCCGGCAGTACCCAACACACCCGAAACCTCAGGTTGAAACAACAAATCCTTGGTGCGCTTTACAAAGTAGTTCACCGTGGTGGTAAATTTCTTGCCCAAGGTCACATCCGCCCCCACGTTGAATTGAGACGTTGATTCCCATTTCAAATCAGGGTTGCTGGCGCGACCGATCGCCACACCTTTTACGATGATGTCGTTGAAAATATAATCCCCCTCACCGTTGAGCAAACCACGGTAAGCAAAATTCTCGATTTGGTCATTTCCGCTAATACCATAACTCATACGCAACTTGGCGCTACGCATCCAAGAAATGTTGTAAAAGTCCTCGTCTGAAATCAACCAAGCCCCAGACAAAGTAGGGAACCAACCCCAACGGGCGTTCGGACCAAATTTGCTAGATCCATCGCGACGTAAAATGCCCGACAAGAAATAGCGATTTTTTACATTGTATTCACTGCGAACGAAGGCAGATAGCAATCGCTCGGTAAACTCCCAAGAATAAACGTTGTTCAAGTATCCGCCCGCTGCCAAGTTTGCAGAGATATCGGCGAATTCCAAGGAATTATTGGGAATGTTATAGGCAGTACCTCCAAGGTAGTTGCCACGGCGTTGAAACACAGAGAAACCTGCAGTGGTTTTCAACTTGTTTCCGCCGGCAAATTCTTTTTGATGATTCAAAAATGATTCAAAGTTCAAGTCGCCATAAGTGGCACGTCCTTCAGAAACTGATGCACCTCGCTCAATTTTGGTCCCCGGTGCGATTTCCACCATAGTGGGATCCAAGTTTTCATTGAGGGCCGTATTCTGGGCTTTGCCAGGACCGAACCACGACAAAGGTGAAAATGACTTGTTATCAACCAATGCGAAGTTGTAGTTAAAGCGATTGGTGAACGACAAGTTATCGGTCAAATCAGCAGTTAATTCTTGCTTGCCCACAAATTTGTTTACCCAGGCCCAGTTGTAGGTATTCTCCATTTGGGCGAAGGGATTGATGATATCAGCCACCTCTTCTAAGTAGGTGTATTTTCCATTCGATGAGCGAATAGGATCTGTAGGAAATGCGTTGATGGTATTATACAATACGCTGCCAATGCCATTTTCTGGCAATGCAGAACGCTTCTCGTTGGTGTACAAAAACACGCTACTGTAGCGCCATTTGTCAGACAATCGGGTATCAAAGTTGGCCCGACCGTTTAAGCGGTTAAAGTTGGCTTTTTCCAAGCCCACGATTCCCTGTTGATTAAATATACTTCCGCCGATGGAATAAGTTGATTTTTCATTTCCCCCACTCACCGATGCGTTGTACTGGTAAACCGGCGCCAATTTGAAGATCGAATCTTGCCAGTTGGTACCCTCACCCAAAGAGGTGTTTTTGAATGGCATGGGCTCTCCGCCGGCTGCGAACATTTCGTTCTTCAGTACGGCATATTCCTTTGCATTCAACAAGTCCAACTTTTTTGCGGTTTGTTGGAGTCCCTGAAACCCAGAAATCTCCCAACGCGGTGCCGATTTAAGCTGTCCTTTCTTTGTCTCCACAATGATTACGCCATTGGCCGCACGAACACCGTAAATACCAGCAGTTGCATCCTTCAATACGTTAATCGATGCGATATCGTTCGGGTTCAAAGCATTCAATCCCTCACTGTCATACACAACACCATCCACCAAAATCAGTGGATCGTTATCGCCAAACGTACTTAGTCCACGAATGCGAATACTCGATGTACCACCAGGAGAACCTGAGTTTGTACTCACCACTACACCGGGAATCTGACCTTGCAGGGCTTGGTCCATCCGTGGAATGTTCAACTTCTCCAAGGCTTGACCTTTAATCGAGGAGTTGGCACCCGTAAATTCTTTTTTTGTGGCCTTACCATAACCGATAATCAACACATCCTCCATCTTTCCGGAGGTGTCTGTATTGTTGGTTTGTCCTTGCAGGGAGGTTCCGTAGAACGCACAGCAAGCCACGACGCATTGAAACGACAATCGCATATCTAGTAATTGGGTTTTGTGAAGTTAAAGATAAAAAAAAGGGGGTGTTTCCACCCCCCAATATAAACTATGAAAAAATTATTGCTTGATAAAGCGCTGAACTGCAGTGCCTTCGTTAGTCTCAACAGAGATCAAGTACGCACCAGCAGCCAATTGGGTAGCAGAGATCTGGGCAGAGCTGTTTTTCACAGACACTTCCTTCACGATCTGACCGCTCAAATTCAATACACGAACGACATTGATGGTAGCACCATTGGCCAAGCTCACGTTGAAATCGCCGTTGCTAGGGTTAGGATAGATAACCAATCCGTTAACAACATTGTTCTTAACTGCGCTCACTGGACGGGTGGTTTTCACCAACTCGTAGTGCCAGTACGCACCGTTTCCAATTCCGATGTCTACTTTCATGGTATCTGCAACGATAGCAACTTCGTAAGTGATTGTGTCTTTTGCGTTTGCTGGCGCAGACAATTCACCACCGTTGTAGGCCTTTGGCAATCCCAAGTATGAACCTTTACCCACCAAAGTGATGGTTCCATTGTTTTTATTGGCTGACCACTTGCCTGCATTTGCACCATCGTGAGGCGCTACTGGCGTACCGCAAGCAAATGAACCACCCTGCCATCCTTCCAAGAAGGTTGAACCTTGCAATTCATTTTTGAATGTACCGTCTGCATCGAAATTGTAGATATCGTCGTACTGACAAGCACGCACACCGGTAATTTCCGCTGCAGGAACTTTCCACCAACCGAAATCGCCTTTGGCAGGTCCTACGGCCATTGAAGTTTCAACGGGACGCAATTTCCACAAACCAACTGGGTTGATTTCAGGCATTTTCTTCACCAATTCGAAGTGCCAGTATCCACCACCAATTGAAATATCTACAGACATGTTGCTTCCGGTAACAGATACTTCGTAAGTGATAGAATCTTTGGCATCAGCCACTTTCGACAATTCACCACCGTTGTAGGCCTTTGGCAAACCAATGAAAGCACCCTTACCGTACAAGGTAACAGTACCTTTGGCCGCATCGTACTTCCAAGTTGCATTACCTGAACCATCAAAAGGAGCTACAGGAGTTCCACAAGCAAAACTTCCACCCATCCATCCTTCAACGAAGGTTGAACCTTGGAAGTTCATTTTGTAAGTACCGTCTGCATTGAATACAAACTCGTCATCGTACTGACAAGTACGTGCACCTGTGATTTCTGCTGCAGGTACTTTCCACCAACCATAATCACCTTTGGCAGGTCCTACCGCCAAAGAAGTTTCTACTGGCGACAAAGTCCATGTACCAGCGATTTGAGCCAAGCTGCTACCAACGAGGGCGGCGAACACGGCGAGAGTAGTTATTTTTTTCATGTAAAATTAATTTTATTGGCTCAAATATAGCCGAATAATTGAGTTATGGTAATTTCAACAATAACTTTTTGGTAATAAATCCCCTTTGTTTGACAATAGACATTCGCAAATTCAACAAAAAGGGCTATCCCCTCTCAAATACAGCGGGAATTCAACATTTCACGACAAACAATAAGGTTGCTTTGTCATAGAAATGTCATAAAAATATTACACAATTAGCATTAAACCCCTTCCAATATTCATCGTCTAACACCCAAATTCGTAACTATTTATATTTTCCATATCGTGAAAACCCGCCTATCGCAATTACTACCAATTTTACTGTTTTCGTTGACTACAGTTATCAAGGCCCAACTGCCAAACATCATTCTCGGAAGGCCCACCGATACCTCTATCACGGCCTCCATTCAATTTTCCCAAGACGTAGACTATTACCTTGAATATGGAACACAGCCCGGCAACTATACCCACACAACGCCCACCATCAGTCACAAATCCACCCAGCCCGACGAAATTGTGCTGCACAACTTGTTCCCCAATACCCGATACGTATATCGCGTTCAGTCCAAAATACCCGCAAAACCATCGTTCACACCCTCTCCAGAATACAACTTCCACACCCAACGACCCCAAGGTAGCGCATTCACATTCACCATTGAAGCAGACGAGCACCTTTACGATAAAAAGGGGGTGGCAAACATGTATAAAATCACCCTAGAAAATCAGGCGAAAGACAAGCCCGACTTCATGCTTTCGCTGGGTGATATTTTCGGTGATGACCACAACCCATTTACCATCACCCCCACCGAAATTGATGCGCTTCACAAAAACTACAGACCCTACCTAGGTGCCATCACACACTCAATCCCTTTCTACGTTTGCTTAGGCAACCACGAAGGCGAAATGGACTATTACCTTCTGAAAAACCCTGGCAACAACCTCGCGCATCACAGCACGTACTATCGAAAGTTTTACTACCCCAATCCCTCTCCCAATGGTTTTTATTCAGGTAATATCGACCAAGAACCCTTCGGTATCGATATGCCCGAAAACTACTATGCATGGACTTGGGGCGATGCACTATTTGTTGTGATGGATGTGTATCGCGATCAGTGCGACACCTCCGCAAAACCTGGCGGCTGGGCATGGTCGCTCGGAAAACCCCAATACGACTGGCTAAAAAGCACCCTTGAAAACAGCACCGCTAAACACAAACTCGTGTTTGCACACCATGTTTCTGGACAAGGGAGGGGTGGCATTGTACAAGCAAAATACTATGAATGGGGTGGACTCGACAAAAACAACACCAATACGTTTGCCGCCAAAAGACCCGGTTGGGCAAAGCCCATTCATCGATTGTTTGTAGACAACGGGGTAGATATATTTTTCCAGGGACATGATCATGTGTTTGCCCACGAAATCATGGATGGTGTTACATATCAAGCCGTACCGATGCCCAGTGATTCTACTTACCTTATTGGAAAACTCGCCAACGCCGATGCCTACACCGCAGACACCTTGGATGGCACAGGTCACATCCGCGTAACGGTAAATAACGCCTGTATCACCGTGGACTATGTAAAGGCCTTCCTTCCCAAAGATACATTAGATGGCAAACATAAAAATGGAGAAATCGCATTCTCATATACCGTAGGCGACTGCAGTTTATCGCAAACACAACCCAACAAAGAAATCCTGAAGATCCAACCCAATCCTGCTAACCAGCGCTTGCTGATTCAATACCCAGAACATTGGCAATCGCCCAACATTCAACTGTTCAATACAAAAGGACAATTGGTGCATTTATCGAATTCCCCTGAAATCAATACACATTCCCTCCTACCCGGCCTCTACTACGTGGTTGTGGATAATGGTCATCAAAAAGTTACAGAAAAAGTCATCATTCAACACCCCTAAGACATCAACACTTTATGAAATTACCCCTACTCATTTTGGGACTGCTCGGTGCAATCCAACTCCAATCGCAAAACCTGTATCACCGAGAATTGTTGGGCAGACCCACCGATAAAGAAATTACTTTACAAGTAGCCTTTGCGGATAGTGCCGAAGCCTATGTGCGATACGGAACAGCATCTGGCAATCTCACGAATCAAACGCCTTGGCAAATGATGCGCGTGGGTGATCCAACTGAAATCATTATCAACAATCTCACCCCCAACAAACAGTATTTCTACCAGCTGGTCTATCGCAAACCCAAAACCACACAGGAAACCATCAGGCCCGAATTCACATTTCACACCCAAAGACCTTCGAATCAAGCCTTCACCTTCGTGGTTCAAGCCGATCCGCATTTGGACCCATTGAGCGATACCGCTGTTTACAAACGCTGCCTGCAAAATCAGCTTGAAGACAAGCCCGATTTCATGATTGACCTGGGCGATATCATCATGACAGACAAGTTAGTTCGGGCTGGCAGCAAGGTTGTTACACAAGACACCATCGTATACCGCAACCACCTGATGCGCAAATATTATGAAACCATCACCCACTCAGTACCCTTGTTTATTGCCATCGGTAATCACGAAGCCGAAAATGGATGGAATTTGAATGGCACTGCCAACAATATGGCTGTTTGGGGCACCAATGAACGCAACAAATATTTTATCAACCCCAAACCAGACAACTTCTATACGGGTGACCAAACTTCACACCCATTTGTGGGACAACGAAAAAGTTATTACGCATGGACATGGGGCGATGCACTTTTCATTGTGCTCGATCCTTATTTCCATACTGCCGTAAAACCCGATAGCTTGAACGGATGGCGATGGACACTGGGCAAAACCCAATATGATTGGTTAAGAAGCACTTTGGAAGGCAGCACAGCAAAATACAAATTCGTCTTCTCCCACCAATTGGTAGGTGGCGACAAAGATGGTAGAGGTGGTGTAGAACCAGCCAACAAATATGAATGGGGTGGCGACAACCTTGATGGAACCCGCGGATTTGAAACCCAACGTCCCGGATGGTACAAACCCATCAAAGACCTACTCACCGATCATCGAGTGACCATCTTCTTCCACGGGCATGACCACTTTTTTGGCAAACAACAAAAAGAGTGTCTTGTGTACCAAGAAACCCCTCAACCCAGCCATCCCAATTATTCGAGCGCCAACTACGCTGATGATTATGGATATTTTGAAGGACAGATTTTGCCCAATTCTGGCCATCTACGCGTAACGGTTGCACCCGAAGGCGTGAAAGTGGATTACGTGAGGGTCTACAAAGCATCTGTAGAATCGGCCACACGCAAAAACAAAGATGTTTCTGCTACCTATTTTATCGGGGCGGTTAATTGCTATGATTCCTTGAATACCAACTCTCCTGTGATATGGAATTCCAATTATGTACAAGAATGGGTACAACCCAATCCATCGCCAGGTGAAACCCTATTGCGATTTCAAATCGTTCAAACCGAGCCCGTAAATTTACAAATCTTTGATGCGCAAGGTCGGTTAGTGCGTAACTTGCTCAACCAAAACACATTGCAAACTGGCGAGTTCACAGTGGTTTGGGATGGATGCAATGCCCTCGGCGCTCCCTTGCCCAATGGAACTTATACCTACTGCTTAAAAGGCAAAACCCACGGTGAACGCTGCGGAAAAATCATACTCAACAGACCCTAATCCCTTCCCCATGAAAACAAAAATCTTCCTATTACTCTGTATTATTTCTTACCTACTTCCGCTCAAGATTTCTGCCCACGATGCACACTACCAAGATGCTAAACCAAGGGTTTGGAACACCCACAACGGGCCAGTGACAGCCACCTTTTTCCTCCTAAAAAATCAAGACGTTTTATTGGAAGAGCCAAACGGACAAATTAAAACGATTCCATTGTTATCATTTTCGCGGAACGACCAACAATTTATCGCACAGAAGCAAGCCTGGATACAAAAAATCAACCAACTCCAGCAGTCGAAAAGCGCACAAAACAGCACTCGGTATACGCAATTACAGCAACCCAATTCAACAGAAGTCAATAACCGCCGTGAATTATTGTGGATCGTAATCATACTAGGCTTTTTGGCCATTATCATCCGATTCACATCGCGTTTACAACCCCTAAGATTTGTCTTACCCATACTTGCAACAATTATCTTATTGACTGCCAGTAGCTTTACCTACAAATCAATGAAATGGATGGGACTTAGCACCCGTATTTCATTTCTCGATAGCGCATTCTCTTATTACAAACCGAGCATCGCAACGCGGTCAGACAACAATTATTACTATGTAGAATCCACTGGTTTGCCTGATCATGAAACCATGCTTGGCATTACCTCTTGGCAACAGCAAGTACCCATTCCACAGTGTTACATTGGAAGCAACGCATGGTCTATTCCTGTTAACCCGACCATCGCCGCCACGCCTGTTCCTGTAAATCAAAACCACTTTTTGCGCGGTGCCATTGCATTGGCAGTCAATGGCATTCCCATCTTTAATCCCTACACAAATACAGGGGTGGATGCCTTTTTAGACGGTCAGTTAGACCAATACGGAGGACACAGCGGCAGAGCCGACGACTACCATTACCACATCGCACCTACCATACTCTACAATAAAATCCCAAAAACGTCTCCAGTAGCTTTTGCCTTGGATGGATTTGCCGTTTACGGAAACCTTGAACCCGATGGTTCGGCGCAAAAATCGCTCGACGCCAATCATGGCCATTACGGCAGCGATGGCATCTACCATTACCACTCCAGTGCAACCGCTCCATACATGATTGGCAATATGGTTGGCACCGTTACCGAAGATGCAACAATGCAAATCATTCCACAAGCAGCCGCAAAAGGCGTAAGACCCGCACTCACTCCCTTGAAAGGCGCCACCATTACCCACTGCCACCCGTATCCCGCAGGAAATGGATTCAAGCTCACCTACACCGTGGGCACCGAAAAAGATACGGTGGATTACAGTTGGACCGCCACAGGAGATTACACCTATAAGTTCATCACACCTGCAGGCACTACCACCAGCAATTACAAAGGTCAAGCCATCTGCAAAGTCACCGTCGGAAATCACAAAACCACGGAATTGATCTCTGCCGTTTTTGTAGATCCCAACCGAATCATACAAATCATTTCCCAACAAGAATCTCAACTCAATCAAGAAATTGTTATCATCAACAGTGCAGGTCAAATAATTTACAGCACCAACAACCAAAGTAAGCAACTCCAAATCCCTACAGATGGATGGCCATCAGGCATCTATTACCTTCAATCAAAATCCCCTAGAACTACAGGGAAAACGCATAAATTCTTATTACACTAATTCCTGTAACATATCAGTCCAAAACCAAATGAACATCCGTCATTTTCTCTCACATATTTTCGTTACGATAGGGCTCTTTGGAACCCAATCCGTTGGATTGGGCCAATCGGTTTACCGCACTTTGAAAAAGCTGCCCGACACAGGACAATACCTGAGTTACACCAGCACATATGGCGAAGACAACGACTACACGATCAATCCACCCAACCTAAAAGTCAACAATAGCACTATGGTCTACGATTCTGTGACTACCCTTCTTTGGCAGCTGAGCGATGGGGGCGAAATGACTTTCGATCAGGCCATCAACTATTGCGACACCCTAACCTTGGGCGGATTTACAGACTGGCGATTGCCATCGCCTGCAGAAGCCTATTCTATATTAAACCACCAAAACCCCAATCCTGCGGTTGATATCAAAATCTTCCCAAAAACCGGTGCAGAATATTGGTATACATCGGCCGTTCAAGCCAACGACCCCAGTAAGTCCTGGGTTACCAATGCAGGTGGAGGCATCGGAAATCACCCCAAGACAGAGACCATCTCTGCCGGAGGAACAAAAAAATTCCATGCCCGAGCGGTACGATCCACCACCCCCGACGTATTCATTGCCAATCGTTTTATAGACAATGGCGATGGCACCGTCACCGACCAACTCACCGATCTCATGTGGGTAAAATCACCCGGCACAACGGCAAGCACTTGGGAAGATGCAATTTTACTGTCGGAATACAACACAACCGGCGGACACACAGACTGGCGATTACCCAACATCAAAGAAATCAGAAGTCTGAATGACGAAACACGTACCCAACCCTCAGTTTCAACCACTGCATTCCCGGGTATAGAACAATCCAAATTTTGGTCATCCACCACCCTCCCCAATCAGTCTAGCAAAGCTTGGTATTATGACAACCAATATGGCATCACCACATATGATGTAAAATCGGCTACCCATTTGGTTTGGATGGTGCGCTCCGCGAACAACATTGCTTCTATGAATCCCGTTGAAAAAAATCAACCTACAGGTTTCCGGATTTTTCCAAATCCAACAGATCACATCTTGACCATTCAAAGCGATATAATCATCACCATGGTCGAAATTAGAAACCCGCTGGGACAGGAAATCACAAAGATCTACAACACCAATAAAATCAACATTTCAGCACTACCTACCGGGCAGTATGTACTTACGGTATACAATCAAAATAGTCAACCCGTAGGACGAACCATCTTCCTAAAAAACTAAATCAATCCTTCAAGACCACCACGCGTTCAGTGATCACTGCATTGGGTGTATTCACCCGCACCAAATAATCGCCTGAATACATTTTTCTTAGATCGAAATGTGCCATGGTACTGCCAGCGTAAACGGTTTGTTGATCCATTACACGTCCCTGCAAATCCATCAATTCAACCACCACATTTGTTGATAGGTACTTCGCAATTTGAACCACCAAAACATCAGAAGATGGATTGGGATACAGCGAAACTTTCACAATCTCTTTCTGTGAAAGACCATTAGATTGAGGCACATACGTAGTCACCGCCTCCGTTACTGAAGTCACCTTTGATGCCGTGCGCACACCATAATAGGTTGGTCCCACCACATAAGGATAGCTCGAATTCCATTGAGCATCCACCGTGGCGAAATAGCAATATATGCCGTTGGGGTATTCTGGGGTTACACAAAAACGACCGTTGTGCTCATCCAGATACTCGCTTTGCTGAGCAGACGGTGCCACGTACTCATAATCCTCCCGAAACAAACCCAAAGGATAGGTTGAATTCACGGCCGGACCATCCACTACATCGGAACCATCGGCATAATGGGTTCTCACCGCAATGTTTCTTAGTTTGTAGCTACTTTTCATCCGAACCAATCCACCAGTACCATCCACATTCTTGAATCCATAGGCACCATATATCGGGAAACCATCAACCGCATAGCCCAACAAAGGGGCATGTTGCGCACTATCAATCAAATACAAACCGTCTGCCGCATACAAATCGCAGACATTCGATATCACCTTTTTATCCAATTTGAACGCCGAAGGATTTTGATGATGGTGATAATTGCCCATCGCCGGATGTCCTTTCGCACAATCAAACCCACCCCGCTCAGCAACCACAGCATCCCGGTTCCAAACATTGTCGCCCATCCCCATAAGCGGCCCGCCTTTCAACGCTTGCTGCGCATTGCTCCAACTCACGCCATCTCTGTAATCAAACAAAGCAACCCCATTGATAAAAATCCCAATATTACCGCCGGTTGTACTCGTTGGTGTACCCGAATTTTTCACTGGCTTCAGGGATATTTTGAAAATCGCATTCTGATTTTGCGCCAAACTGGGATTGCCATCCAAAAACGGACCCGTGATGTATGATGGAATTCCAGTAGTTGTCACATACACCCAATCCGTGGAGTATTGCACCTTTTGAACATTCGCTAGCACATCATCCGCCACCGGGGTTGAATTGCCTTTTACATAATGTCTACCCTTGATATTGGTGGTGTTTTGAATCCATTGAGTGATCCCTGGATTGGTTTGGGCGATGGCCGATCCGCCCATCATCAACAAACAGAAGAAGTGTATTTTTCGTAACATACTGTCCCTTAGACGACAAAGTTCAACCAATCACGCGCATTTTCTTCTTTTTTCTCCATCTCATTTTCTTGGCGATTGTCGAGGATCCACAAAATCCATCGAATACAAAAATTTCCGATCGGTCAACGTCATCAAAAAAGCCACCAAATCCACGCGCTCATTGGCATCCAACGATATATCAATCACCTTTCGCTGCCCCTCACCAGAATCCCCAGAAATACCCGAACCACCCCCATCGCCCCGAACCACCAACCGCTTTCCTGAATAGTTTTTCACCACCTGATATAAAGATTGAAACCCGCCATTGTGCATATACGGAAAACTCACCTCCACATTCCGCAACGTAGGAATCTTCATGTGATACGCATCATTCACCAAACCTGTAACCAGCGCCCTACCCCTATCCAAACCACTCACCACAACACCCGCAGAATCCATGCCTTTCAACCCATCAGCCCATCCATTGTATTCGTATCCGGGACGGGTAAACAGGGGCTCGGTATGACAAGCAGCGCAGAATTTTTGAAACAACGCATACCCCCTATTTTCTTGTTGGGTGAAGCTGATCTGTTGTCGACGCATAGAATCGTATCGAGACTGATCACTCACGAATGTGAGCTCAAACCGGGCGATGGCTTTTAGCGCCAGGGGCAATGAAATCGGCTGATTTGGGTACGCTAAGGCAAACAGGGATTGATACCGCGGATTTTGTTTTATGCCATTCAAATAGTCTTGGAGCGACATGCCCATTTCTGTGTGTGCGGCGATGGGTGCCATGGATTGCAACTCCAGATGTTGGATGGCACCGTCCCACATGAATCCCGATTGCCAAGCGAGGTTCATGAGGGCCGGCGCGTTGCGCCGGCCCTCCCTATCGAAAACACCGTGACTCAATTTGTGGTCCACGTGTGCAAATGCCGTGTATGACGTATGACAGCTGCCACAGCTCACTTTGCCATCCGCCGATAGCGATTCATCGTAAAACAAAACCCTGCCCAACGCAATTTCTGCATCCACGTTCACACCATTCGAAAATACCAATATGGGCTTTGGCCATCCCTCCCGCGACAATCGCTCATACCTGCGCTCCACAGATTTCGCATCGCCCAATCCACCCCCCGCATATCCCAAAATCACACAGCCGCTCAAGGCAACACAAACAATCCCAATCCAGCCTGTCCTTCTCATCTTCTTATTCCCGACGATTTCTGCGTCTCACGCTATTCAATACATTTCGATGCCTAGGCGACACCGATATCTCATCATCTACCCAAATACCTTCGGCAACCAACGAACAGTATCTGCGCCCAGCGGAGCTGGGCGACATCACACGCAGCTCATCGCCCAAATTCAACAGCAGCGAATCCAATGCCCAAACAAAACCCAAATTACGTTTTGATGGTCGTTTACCACCGTGAATTGCATCTAGAAAAAATCCATATGACGCCATTGAGGTTTTATTCTCACCCTCAAATCCTCCCAAATGCAATTCCAATTTCCGTTCACCCGCCGAATCCCGCAACAACCCCTCCAATTTAAATTGGATATACCCCGATTGCCAAGTCCAATACATCCCGTGAACTGGATCCAAATCGCCATCCATCACCCCGCTGCGCTGCAACAAACTATCCACACCAAACAATATCCAAACAGCAAAATCAACTTTACGAGCATATACTTGGCGATGTAAACTTGCGCTATCAGCCAAATCCAAGAGCCAAGCATCACCTACTCTGGTCTGCCGTCTGTTCGCCAAATATGGCGTAACATACCAGCGCATCACATCAACTTTGCATTCCAAACCGCCCGGCAACACCGTCCACTGATTCAACACCAATGGCTTTCCAGCCAACGTAACCCGATGATGAAAATCCAGTCTTTGCCCATGTAGCCGTCCCATCGCTGCGAACAAAAGTCCGAGCACCAACCGACGAAGGCCCAAGCCCAACAAAAAATCCATCATGATTGCATCAAATCTAGGGCAAATTACCGCCTTCTTGGCATTTTTTCACCGCCCGGACGATGTCCAAACATCTCGTTAAATTCAACTACCATCTCTTCAAACGCCTTCACCTGCCTACCCTCACACAAACCTTTAATTTGCTTAAAATGAGCCACATGTATTTGATGTATTTCTGCTTGAAGCGAACCAATTTCCTTACAAATTTGCATCGTCTCAGTTGAATCCATCCCAGAACCAACCCCCTCAAACAGCGTTTGCCTCAACGCATTAATTTTCCGCTCTCGCTCCCCCACCGCTTTTCTATGCAATGCGATAAATCCCTCATATTTTTTCACTTGCCAATCTTCAAATTGCAAGCGCTTGATAATTTCTTTTTTCGGACCCTCTCCCCTGCCATTCCTTCTACCCATCTCGCCCTTCCCCAGAAACGCGCTCAACCAAAATCCCGCTACCACCAACAAATTGAGCAACAGAAGTCCCATTACCCAACGACGATTGAATTCAATTCTCATAGACATATAGTTGTTCGGTTTGATTGACAAAATCGCCCAATAAATTCACTGTATCGGCCTCTGGGTCATGGATGGATGGCGATACACCGCTGAAGGCAATCACTTCCAGAAGCAACAAAAAAACCGCAACAAAAGTCCAGGCCAGTGGAACTGTAGAGTTCGAATTCACACGCTGCGCACCTGCATCAAAACCCTGCACCGACATTGCTTCACGCCGTGCATCAATCTTCGCAACTATCCTTGAAAATACAAATGGGGATATTTCCACCCGATTTACGCGGCTCGCCATTGCAAGGGGATCATTGTCTTGGTATTTACGCATTGTTTTATCGATAGTTTCTGCTTTAGCATCCACTGCAAATCGTTTACTAACTAGTCGCTTAGACGATAATTTTATCATTTTCCTTCGCTTTTTTGTGAGAATTTGAGCAATTTTTTTCTTGCGCGAGACAGCAATGCATCTACTGCTTTCACGCTGATGTTCATGATTTGTGCAACTTCCGATATCTCCAATCCTTCCAATCGCACCAATATCAGGGCTGTTCGCTGCTTTTCTGGCAGTTGATCGATCCAACCAAACCATTGTTGGAGGGTTTCTTTGTATTCCAATGCCACACCGGGGTGATTGAATTCTGTGTTCTGCTGCGGCACCCATTGGGTAAACACATCAAAATATTGCAACACGCCCCAGCCCCGTTTTTGTGCGCTTCTCGATTTCAACTTATCCAAGGAACGATTTACAGCGATGCGGTAAATCCAGGTGCCCAGGGTTGACTTCCCCTCAAACTGCATGGCCTTTTCATGTACGGCTAAAAACACATCTTGAACCACCTCCTCGGCATCTTCAACATTCCTCAAATGATTCAGGGCGATGTTATAGACGCGATTTGCGTATTGTCGGTATATTTCCTCCAGAGACTGCAATGATGTTGTTTTTGTTCAAAAACAAGACGACAAAAATCATCGCTGTCCCCCTCAACCGAAAAAATTTATTTCAATAAAAATTCTTCACCGTTGACAAATACGCGATCACAATGATTTTGCGCAACAAAATACGGGATGGCCTTTATGGCGTCTACCGTATTGGTGGTAAAGAAGTTGGCGCGCTGGCCTGCGGCCAGCGCGCCAACTTCTTTTTCGCAACGCAGCGCCCGCGCTGCGTTGCACGTAACAGCATAAAATGCCTCTGCCGGCAACAGTTTCTGTTGCGTACAGCCCAAAGCCCATACCATTTGCAAACTCGCTATCGGACTGCTCCCCGGGTTAAAATCAGTAGCCATCGCAAAAGGCAATCCTGCATCAATCAATGCCCTCCCCGGAGCATATGGAATCCCCAAAAAATAACTCGTACCCGGCAATCCCACTGGTACCGTCCCTCCGTATTCTAATTCCAACGACGACCGCAACAAATCAATCTCTACCTCGCTGCAATGCTCCAAATGATCTGCACTCCAACTGACATTGGCCACCGCCACCTGAACACCTCCCGTTAACCCCAACTCATTCGCGTGAATTTTCGATGGCAAACCCATCGCCGCAGCCGCCTTCAAAATTCGATCGGTCTGCTCAACCGTAAAAAACCCACGATCACAAAACACATCGATATGATCTGCCAACCCCTCTTCCACCACCTTCGGCAACATGTCTGTTATCACCAAATCCACATACTTATCTGGCTCCCCCTTAAACTCCATCGGAATGCCATGCGCTCCCAAAAAAGTAGCCTTAATCAAAATGTCAAAATCCTGCTTCAATCGCTTTACCACCCGCAACATCTTCAACTCACTCTCGGTGGTTAACCCGTAACCACTTTTGATCTCCACCGTGGTTGTGCCATGGGCAATCATCACCTTCAATCTATCCGCTGCCGCTGCATACAAATCATCCTCCGACATCACCTGCAACTTGCGCGCAGAATTCAATATCCCTCCCCCGGCTGCCGCAATCGCTTCGTAACTCTCACCGCGCAATCGCATTTCAAATTCTTCGTGCCTCGGCGCCGCAAAAACAATGTGCGTATGCGAATCCACCAAACCCGGCAAAACCTCAACCCCTCCCAAATCTATGCGCTCCAAAATTTCGTCCTCACCCATCGCCCCAACATCCTCTCCATAAGAACCCTCAGCCCCACCCAAGCCCACGATCCTGCCATCTTCCACCAACATCCAAGCCGAAGTGAATGCCTCCACCTCGCCCATTTCCGCTCCACATCGATAACGACCCCGCTCAGCAGCCACACCCCACATCTTTGAAATACCATGAAATAACTTGCGCATCAGGTGCAAATTACGCAATTTTGAAAGGATGACCACCGATGAATTGTTGCAAAAATTGCAACATCCCCCACAAATACACCCCAGTGCATTCGTAGCGCCCAACGCCACAGCCATCGGTGATGTTCTCGTTGATGCAGACGCTTCCCTGTGGTTTGGTGCTGTCCTTCGTGGCGATACCGACACCATCTCTGTGGGTGCAAGAACCAACATCCAAGACAATGCCGTGATCCATGCCGATCCAGGTGCCCCTTGTACCATCGGCGCTGATTGCGTGATCGGACATACAGCCATCGTTCACGGAGCCACACTATCACACCACGTGCTGGTTGGCATGCACGCAACCGTGTTAAACCATGCTCAAATTGGCGAATACAGCATCATTGGTGCCAACGCCATGGTACCTCAAGGCATGATCATTCCTCCCTATTCCCTGGTCTTGGGAACCCCCGCCAAAGTAGTTAAAACCCTGGGTCCGGAAGTCGAATCCCAAATCCAAAACAATGTTGACGAGTACGTTTTGAGGGCAAAAGCTTATAAAAAGCACTTTGCGGAATGATTTTTGACCACCCAAAAACTGCACCCTAACCACCGCCCATGGCACGGAGAACAAAATATTTCTACAACCCCAAATCACTGAGCTTTGAACGGGTGTCTGAACACCGGAGCTATGTGCTTTGGCGCAGACTTGGTGCCACCTCGTTGTTTGTGGTTCTTGTTGTGGGATTGAGTTTTCTCATCAGTCACTTTTATGTGCGATTCAACCTCCTGCCCAGCCAACAAAATCCGCTCGCCGTATTGAGGGAATTGGAAACAGTGAACCGACAAATTCAAGCGTTGGAATCGCGGCTCGCCGACCTTGAAGACAAAGACATCAACCTATACCGGGCGATTTTCAATGTAGCGCCGCCCAAACCCACCGATTTTCGTGGAAAAGACTACGCCGAACTCTCTCAGATGCCCAATGGCAAAATGCTGATGCGCATCAAACAAAAAGCTGATCAGCTCGAAGCACTAGCACTAGCCCAAGAAGCCAGCTTCATCAAATTGCAAAAACTATCCAAAAACCGAATTACCGCCATTGACGCCATCCCCGCCATCATGCCCGTGGCCAACAAAGATCTCCGTCAAATGGCCTCTGGCTTTGGATACCGTCGCGACCCCTTCTATCATACGCCTTCGTTTCACCCCGGCATGGACTTTACCGCACCCACAGGCACCGAGGTATACGCAACCGCCAGCGGCAGTGTTGTCCTAACCAAAACCGAACCTTGGGGCTACGGCAACCACATCATCATCAACCACGGAAACGGGTATACCACGCTTTACGGACATTTGAGTCGTTTCGCCGTGCGAGGAGGACAGAAAATCAAGCGCGGACAACTGATTGGCTATGTTGGGAACACCGGACGATCTACCGGCAGCCATTTGCATTATGAAGTGCGCAAACACAAGAATCCATTGAACCCGGCCTTCTTCTATCGCAACGATTTGAGCGATGAACAATACCAAAAAATGATCGAACTATCGCAGCGAGAAGCCACCCGTTTCGATTAATCTCCAACCCCATTACCTTTGTAGCATCGCATGGAAAACAGCACCGAAAAAAAATACATGAAAATTGGCGAAGCGGCCGCAATCATCGGTGTTCCAGCCAGTACCCTTCGCTTTTGGGAGAAGAATTTTCCGCAAATCAAGCCCATGAAAAACAAAAAGGGCGATCGGTTTTACACCCAGAAGGACCTGGAGGTGCTGAAAGAAATTCACTATCTTTCACATAACAAAGGGTTAAAACTGTCGAGCGTCTCCAAATCAGTAAAGCGAAACGACGATGGAATTACGCCACAAGCAAAGCTGATACAAGAACTCAGGGGATTCAGGGAAACACTCATCAAACTCAAGGAACAATTGGAATGACAAGGCGCGGCAGGGATATCGGAAAGTTGAATTTTCTCCTCTTTTCGATGTTGCACTTGCCGGTACTTTTCTGCCAGTCCACCCCACCCGCTGCATCCTCAACACCATCCACCGAAATAACCCAAATGGTATTCCCAAACCTGTTTTTGGGCGATATTCAGGGGGGTAGCTCAGAAACTTTTTGCATTTTTCGCAACTACGGTCTCACTGTGCAAGGATTGAGGGATGTTAGCATGAACCACATCACACCCAGGTGGCGATTAAGCTACGAAAACAAGGGGTCGAATGAATGGAATACCCAAACAGGGATGATCTCACATCGTTTATCATTGATGCGTAACCAACAAATCAGTGTTGGCATCGGCGGTCTGCACACCCAATCTCAGTGGGGCGGCTTATTGGATCTGCAATACCTATTTCAAACCGATCGAACCGGCACATTTGCTGCACATTATCGCAATGTGTTGACCCCCGGTTCTTTTCAAGGCGATGCGATAAAAAGACTGCTGTTGGGACCCTCAATACAATCAATGGAAGGCAGTTGGCAATACAACGAGCAATTAGTCCAACTGACGTGGGTGGGCAACTCCACA
Source organism: Flavobacteriales bacterium (assembly GCA_024643755.1). GTDB lineage: Bacteria > Bacteroidota > Bacteroidia > NS11-12g > UBA955 > UBA955. Next base: position 51,994 of record JAHEMG010000008.1, read on the forward strand.
AAAAAATTGGCCAAATCAACCAAACGAGGCGGCATTATCCCTTTTGTGCAAGCTGTTTATTCACCACAACAACAGTACATAGAACTGGGTGGTACAAAACCGCTGCAAGGAGGATTTGCCGCGATGATGGCAATCAATAGCACACAACAACCCCTGAGATGGGGTATTTACTATACAACAAAATCATGGCGTGGAGGATTGGAAGGAAAGTGGCTGAGGCCCTTGGGAATGGTTTACGGATGGCAAGTGCGCTATCGTTGGGAGTAATATCGCTACACGCTGCTGCGGGACAGGCACAATCGCACAGTCACAGTGAAGGTTGTGAGGATGAATCTGTGGCGATTCACAGCGATAGCGCATGGAACAAAAATGCGAATGACCAAGGAGCAAAGAAATCGCAGTTTGGAGATAGTGTATTATATATCAATCAGATCAAAGATGGAGACATTTTATGGCATCCTTTGCTCTCAGAAGAGGAAGCCATGAATGTGGTGCAGCACAAACAGCGGTTTGGCGACATTTTAGATCCGGCGGAGTTGATCCAATGTGGTTTTTCCGTTGAACGTATTGCGGCGATCCAAAAATTCTTGGTTTGCGACATCCCCTTGCAATGGCAGTGGAAACAATGGTTAGCAGCAGCCCAAACATGTAAAACAACCGTTTTGATGGGTGGAAAAACGCTGTGGAACGACATTGGGAGCAGTGAAGGAAGCGGGTATCAAATGCAGGTTAGGATCAACAACAACAAAACAGTATCGCTGGGTGCTTCCTTGCAGCGCGATCCCGGAGAATGGTTCCGCATTGTCCCAAATCGCAAAAATCTCAGTGCCATATTTACGAATTACCACCTTCGTGTTTCGGCATTTCGAGGAATTGAATCACTGATTTTCGGTCGATACACGCTACAACTCGGACAGGGCCTGGTACAAGCGGGGATGTCGGGCTTCTGGAATGCACCCATCATTTGGGCACGACGAACGCCAGACTGGGGATTATCAGAAAAGCGGGGTTGGGACGAATACCAGGGACATACGGGATTGGCCATGGATTACAGGGTATTGGGCGGAAGATTGCGGGTGATTACGGCAGTTTCGCGAGGGCGGGTTTCGGCCCGATTGGATTCCATGGGTGGGATGAGCAGTTTGATTACCGATGGCAATTTTGCTTCCGAGCGACAGCGAGCCTATGAGAACAATACTTGGCAGGAGCATGTAACGGGGGCGCTATTATTGGGGAAAGCTGGGGCATCGTGGAGTAGTTATCGGTACGATCGGATGTGGCAGAGCAAGGCAGACTGGCCGCGGCCCGCGCTGCGCGCGGGCCGCATGTTCCATTATCCTGAATGTTGGGTAACCCAACACACCCCCGGCGGCGGTTTGGCGTTTTTGCATATTGCACTACAATGTCAACCCAACCAAACGCCCAAACCCGCCGCCGTGGCCGGCTGGATACTCCCGCTCAACCGACAATCCGATATTTCGCTTCGCGGCTATGTGATACACAACCAATTCAGACCACCCCAAGGACTATTTAATCAACTCAGCCCCAACCATTGGAGTGGCTCCGCCACCTTTTCCCACGGCGCCACCGGCAAGCAAAGCTTGCGGTGGGCCGTGGAACTCAAACAACCCCTTTTGCCCAATCAAAATCTGGAGCGACCATTAACCTACCGACATCAATGCCTCTGGGAACAACGACTCAAAAACCACCTACACCTTCAAGGAATCTGGCAGTGGAACAACGAAATCGACGCAACAACACCCGAACACAAAATCACCCTCATCCTCAAATACCAACAAAATCCGGCAAATACCCTTGAACATCAAATCACCATCGTCCCCCAGCCCCAATCCTCCCAAGCCTCTTGCCTGTACGCCTTTACTTTGGTCCACAGACACCCTTTCTCACCCCTGAAATGGGCCGCCGAATGCATCGCCTTTGATACCGAAACACCCTTGTATTTCACCCAACAAACCCTACCCCATGAAATCACCCACTTCACCCTTTCACAAAAAGGAATTGCCCTCAACACCCTCCTCCAATACACCTTAAAACACACCATCTCACACCACCACAACAAACACCCGCACTGGCAAATCCATATGGCCGCACGCAGCGAAATCATCATCAAAAACACAACAGAAAACCCCTTACAACCCCGTATTTTTGTATCATTATGGCTGAAATAATGTCCCCCAAACTCTCCGTCAACGTCAACAAAATCGCCACAATCAGAAATGCGCGCGGTGGTAACAACCCCAATGTGCTCAACGTGGCCCTGGACTGTGAACGCTTTGGAGCGCAAGGCATTACTGTGCATCCACGTCCGGATGAGCGACATATCCGCTTCACCGACGTGCACGATTTGGCCAATCACGTCACCACAGAATTCAACATCGAAGGATACCCTTCCGAAGACTTTTTACAACTCATCGAACGCGTAAAACCCCACCAAGTAACCTTGGTGCCAGACCCCCCGCACGTGCTCACTTCCAATGCCGGGTGGGATACCCAAACACACCAAGAATTCCTCACCCAAATCATTGCACGAATCAAGCAAACCGGCGCCCGTGTCTCGATATTTTTGGATCCCAACCCCGCCCTCATTGCATCCGCAAAAGCCACCGGAACCGATCGCATAGAACTCTACACAGAAGCCTATGCCGCGCAGTTCCACCAAGACCCAGCCAAAGCCATTGAACCCTATGTAGCCACCGCCAAAGCGGCAATGGAAGCAAATTTGGGCATCAATGCCGGACATGACCTAGACCTACACAACCTGAATTATTTGGTCAAAAATCTACCCGGATTGATGGAGGTTTCGATCGGACATGCACTGGTCTGCGATGCGCTTTATCACGGTTTACAAAACACGGTACAACTTTACTTAAGGGCCCTCAAATTGGATTAATTGCTATAATTTTTTCCGTTCCCCAGCTCACCGTATACAATTAACCAACCCCTGAAAATAACGGCAAACCCCCATCAACCGCTTTCACTGAAATGCTTTGCTTCTTCCATCAATATCGCAAAGAAATTGCCCTTGTTTTGCTGTGTTCCTTGGCGCAGACTCAATTGTTGGCATGGGGATTTTTGGGCCACAAAACCATCAACCGCCAAGCAGTTTTCGCCTTACCACAACCCCTGTTTGGATTTTATAAGTCGCACATCGATTTCATCACCGAACACGCGGTAGATCCAGATGAACGTCGATATACCGATACAGCAGAGGCATGCCGACATTATATCGACTTAGAGCGATATGAGCAGGCGATGCCCATCGACACTTTGCCCAAATTTTGGAAGCAAGCTGTAGAAAAATATTCGGCCGACACCCTCTATGCCTATGGCATTGTACCTTACCATGTTCAAACCATGCTGTATCGACTAACCGAAGCTTTCAAAAACAAGGATGTAGATAGGATTCTTCAGTTGTCGGCAGATATCGGCCACTACGTGGCCGACGCCCATGTTCCCTTGCATACCACCATGAATTACGATGGTCAGTTCACCCAACAAAAAGGCATCCATGCCCTTTGGGAAACCCGCATTCCAGAGATCAGCTTAAGTCAATACAACTTGCTCTTGCCGAGGGCTGGATATTTAGAAAATCCGAACGACAGTCTTTGGCATTGCATTGAAACATCACACAAACACCTGCCCGATGTGTTAATGCATGAAAAACAGTTGAGTCAAACTTGGGGCGAAGAGCGGAAATACGAACTCACCACCGATGGAAAAGGGAAAACCAAAAAGCAAGTGAAAACGGACTTTGCTTTGGCTTACGAAAATAGCCTCAACCACATGGTAGAAGACAGAATGCGTGCCGCAATCACCTCGGTTTCAAGTTATTGGTATACGGCATGGATGCTGGCCGGACAGCCAGACATGACGGGGTTATGAAACTTTGAGAATCACCAACTCGATACGTCGGTTCTTCGCCCGTCCGGCCTCCGTATCATTCGCGGCCGCAGGCCGCGAATCACCATACCCTTTTGATTTTAATCTCGCCGGCGCAATGCCTGCTTTTACCAAATAGGTTACCACCGCCGCAGCACGATTTTCAGACAATTTTACGTTGTATTCCACCGCACCTTGGTTATCGGTATGTCCGGTAATCATCACCTCCATTTTCGGATTCATCTTCATCAACTCCACCAATTGGGTTAATTCTTCGGTACTCTCCGATTTCAAATCAAATTTGTCGGTATCAAAAAACAAATTCTGTAACACAAACACGGCGTTATTGTTAATGGGAGTCAATTTCGCCACCACTTTAAACGGCTGATCCAACGTAGATGCCGTTGGCTGAAAATTCAAACTCTGTGGCACGTAACCCTTCGCTGTAGCGAACAAGGCGTAGTTTCCGCCGGCAGTCAGTGGAATGAAAAAGTTCGACACACTGTCAGAAAAAACCACTTTACCAGTACTCAATTCCACCACCCGGATCCTTGCCATCAAGGGTAACCCACCCTTTGCATCCTCAATATCACCAGACACATAGGTCACAGGTTTTGGCTTAAACTTCTCAGGCACTTCAAATTGGTAGATATCCAACCTACCCAATCCACCCTTTCGATCAGAAGCAAAGTAGCCCTTCTTTCCAATCGCATCGATGTACAAACCAAATTCATCATCCGATGTATTCAATCCAGACCCCAAATTTTCAGGGGTTGACCACTGTCCATCCGCGCCCAACCTCGACATGAAAATATCCGAACCTCCGTAACCGGGATGTCCCAAACTACTGAAATACAACGTAGCACCATCGTAATGGATAAAGGGTGCATCATCATCTTCACGGGTATTGATGGCAGGACCCATGTTCTTGGGAATGCTCCATTTTCCTTGCTTTAAGTAACTCACCCACAAATCTTTACCACCAAATCCACCAGGCCTACTGCTTGAAAAGATGAGGGTATGTCCATCCCCACTAATGGCAGGTTGACAGTCCCATGCAGGCCCATTCACAGGCGAACCCAGATTATTACCACGCTTCCAACCTTTCCCATCCAAATCACTTACAAACAAATCACAGCTACCCAACCCACCGGGCTGATTACAGCGGGTATAGTACAGGGCTGAGCCATCGGCCTTTACACTCAAAGTACCCTCATTTTCTGGGGTATTGATGTCGCCCGGCGCAGGATAGGCCTTCCCCCAAAACGTATCGCGCCAATCACTCATATAAAAATCTTCCTGCAACATGGCATTCTCCGTGCCACCCAATCTACGCGTGAACACAAAACGATCACCTGAAAAGGGCATCCCTGGCCAATATTCGTCCTTTTCCGTATTGATCGAAGGACCCATGTTCCTAATCTTTAAATTCTCTGCGATATTCACATCGTCCATCGCCGTTTTTACGCTGGCCTGCAACCGCGTTGCCTTCTCTTTTAATCGTACCGAAGCCCCCTGTTTCTGGGCGATAAATCCTGGTTTATTGGGCACCTCCTCAAAGGCAACAAGCATAGCCGATGCTTCCTGCAGCCGTTTGTTTCGATACAAGTATTCTGCGTAATAAAAATACATGGGCTGAAACAAAGGGGCTACGCGCAAACAATTTTGGTAAGATTTGGAGGCATTCAGGGTGTCGTGCATCGCCTCGTAAATGGAAGCTTGGAGCGAATATGCATCCGCATAGGCCGGATCAGATTTCAGGGCTTTGTTCACCGACGACAAGGCCTTGGGAAATTCTGCCGCATTATAGGCCATAAACGCTTCATCCAATTGCTTTTTGGCTTTGGGATTTTGGGCAACCAAACAAGACGATAATCCAAAAACAACCCAAACACCAACAAGGCGAATTTGCTGTATCCAAAAGTGCTTCTGCGTTAATCTCATTTTTTCCAGTGCATGGTTTTGATCATGTGGTACACATCCTGTTCCACAAATTGAAACACGGGTGCAACACTATCAGATTCTGTGCGATTGTTGAAGTACAACGCACCCCGCACAAAGTGTTTCACGCTGTCTGTAAGATAAAAGTTGAAGTTGGTGGCGGTGTTTCCTTGAATGCTAAAAATTAAGCCCTTGGCTTCAGGATTCAATGAAGATGTAGGTCGCTCCAAAATATCATCCGCCTTTTGTAGATGCTTATTCACCAACTTCCGCGTGTCGTATAACAGACTGTCGAAAAATGCCCAATCCTTAAACTCATAATATGTCATATGGAGGGTCATATCAAACAGTGGAAATTGCAAATTGTACCAACCGGGGGTATGAACGCCTTGTGCATTGGTATCGGCTTTCATCTGAGCGTAGGCAGGCAATTCCATGGACATAGGAAAATCTGCTGCAGAAAACGGCTGATAGGATTTTGTGGGCAAATCCATCCGTGGATACGCTTTGGGTTTTGGAACATAAGCCGTATCGCCACCGCCACAACTTGCCAAGACCAACAATAGCAGGGCTAGCAAAGGTGACAATTCCTTATTGAACTTCATGGTTGTTTTCTATGGTTATGCGGATTTTCTTCACTTTTCTGGCATCCGCCGATTCTACTTTAAACTGCAAATGCGATACGGCCACTTCATCACCGCGTTTGGGCATTCTACCCAAGCGCTCGCCAATCATACCGCCCAAACTATCGCTCTCCAAGTCTAAATGATCAAACAAATCAATCGACAAACCCAACTCACGCACAAAATCTACCAACAGCACTTTGGCTTCAAACATGTAAACGCCCTCTTTCAATTTCACATAGCCCTTCTCTTCGTCGTCAAACTCATCCTGCATGTCACCAAAGACCTCATCCAAAATATCTTCCATGGTGATCATTCCGCTGGTACCACCAAATTCATCTACCACAATGGCCAAATGATTATGATTGGTTCGCATTTCCCCGAGGGTATCGTCAATGGCTTTGTTTTCAGGGATAAAATAAGGGGCTTTAACAAACTGCATCCAGTCAAAATCTGCAGCTGCATCCAAGTGCGGAATCAATCGCTTGATGCTTAGCACACCCACAATTGCATCGATGGTTTTGTCGTAAACGGGTATTCGAGAAAATCCACTATCGCGGACCACTTTAAGCAACTTGTGATAATCGGCAGATTTTTCCACCGCAGTCATATCAACACGTGAACGCATGATTTGCTTCACTTGAATGCTACTCATATTCACGATACCCTTGAGAATTTCCTTTTCCTGCTGAGCGTCTTCCTGATCTGTGGCCATATCAATGGCCATCGACAGTTCCTCGGGCGTTAACTCATTGGCTTGCACTTTTACGCCTCGTTCCAAGACGCTCCCAAATTTTACGAGCAAATGACTCACAGGAGCAAAGAACCAAACAAATGCGCGCATCGGGTAAACCAAAAAACGTGCTGCTGACCGATAATTTTGGGTTGCAAATACCTTTGGCACAACCTCACCAAAAACCAAAATAATTACGGTCACTACAATCGCCTCCACAAAAAACTTCAACCAAGGCAAGGCCGCTAAATCGAATAGTTTTTCTGTTAACAAAATCGCAATCAATACAAAAGCTACGTTCACCAAACTATTCAATAACAGCATGGTCGCCAGCAATTGCTTCGGTCTTTCCAGCAAAGCCAATATGTACTTGGCCGTTTTGCTTTTCTCTTCACGCAATGATTCTGTATCAGAATCTCGGTGAGAAAAGAAGGCATTTTCAGAACTTGAACAAATGGCAGAAACCAGAAGACAAACCAATAAAATCAATATGTAAAGCACAACTTCCGGCACATCCGTGGAAGAAATTGGCTGAATAATAGATTGTAAAATCAATGTGGTCGCGGGACCAGGATCATCTATACCCATGTTGTTAAATTAAAAAGGAAGACCGTCATGATCCTCATCCATACCCATGCTATGGGTTGAATCTGATGGGTGAGAATCTCCTTGGGAATCGTTGCGCTGACCATCTTCATTTCTCGAAGCCAACATAGAACCCATCATTTGAAAATTGTTCACGCGAATTTTACGCGTTTGTCGCTCCTGTCCCTCCGCATCCGTATATCGATCAGTGCGAATTTTACCCTCCACGTAGAGCAAACTGCCCTTTTTGAGGTATTTCTCCGCTGTTTCCGCTTGCTTATCCCACATCTCCAAATTGTGCCATTCTGTACTCTCCATACGTTGGCCGTCTTTTGTGTAGTAGTCGTTGGTTGCCAGCGTCACATTGGCTACAACCCTGCCGTTTTCCAATCGACGTACCACTGGGTCTTTGCCCAATCGTCCCAATAAAATCACCTTGTTAATCATAATCTACTGTATTTAACTGCTTCAAAAACTTGTTTTCTTTAGGTAAATCTAATCATTTTTTCCATCAAACGATGCAAGGGCAAAGATAGAATCGACGCTTCCTCTAGCCACTGCCATCCGTCTGCTTGTACAAACTTATTATCGGGAAGGCACAAATACCAACACTTGGCATGAATCGTTTGGTGTGTGAGTTGATGCTTAAAGGATTTTTGTCCCTCCACCGTTAATTTTTCCACAATACCCCATTCCCCGAGAACGCGGTCTAATTCCCAAGCATCACTATCGCCTTCAAGTAATGGAAATTCGTGCAGGTGCGACCAAATTCCTTGGTCGGGCCGACGTACAACGGCATGTTGATTGCCACAGCGGATATCCACATAATAGAAGTACTTATTGACGGGCTTTTGCTTTTTTTGCGATACTGGAAGTTGTTTTTGCAATTGTTGCAAACGGGCGATGCAGGCATCGGCTAAAGGACAAACATCGCATTGAGGTTGTGTGGGGGTACACAATGTTGCACCCAACTCAATCATGGCTTGGTTAAAAATATTGGCGTCGGCCGTTTTCATGGCATCCTGAAGCAGTAAAAAAAGCTTTTTTTGGAAGGATTGCGACTGAATATCATCGAACAATCCGAACAATCTGGCTCCTACTCGCTTCACATTTCCGTCGATCGCCGGCACTTTTTCTCCAAAAGCGAAGGAAGCGATGGCCGCAGCGGTGTACAAACCCACCCCTGGCAATCGCTGAATGTCTTGGAAGGTAGACGGAAAAACACCATTTAACTCATCCACTACCATACGCGCTGCACGGTGCATATTTCGCGCCCTGGAGTAGTATCCCAACCCCTGCCAAAGCTTCAGCACCTCACCCTCGTCTACTCGGGCAAGTGACTGTATATCTGGCAGCTGACTCACAAATCGCTCATAGTATGAAAGTCCTTGCGCTACGCGGGTTTGCTGCAAGATGATCTCCGATACCCATATCAAATATGGATCGCGGGTGTGTCGCCAAGGCAAGTCCCTTGACTCAAGATTGTACCATCTTGACAAAGTTTGGATAACTATTTCCATAATCAATGGCAAAAGAACGGCTTTTGTATTTTTTTTGCACCTCAATTTATTATGACAAAGTCTGAAATCGTAAACGAAATTGCAGTGCGCACAGGTTTGGAGAAGACCGCGATTGCCGACACTATCGATAACTTCTTCGTAGTTGTTAAAAACTCCATGGTGAACGGTAGCAATATCTACCTCCGTGGATTTGGAACTTTCGAATTGAAAAAACGCAAAACCAAAGTAGCGAGAAACATCAAGCGCAATACCAGCTTGGTAGTTCCTGCCCACCACGTTGCGCGTTTTAAACCCGCCAAAGAATTTGCTACCTTGGTGAAAGATAGCAAGGTATTGGCAGACAAGCTCTAATATTCTTTCCCTACCTTTGTCGCGTGGGAAACGCTAACCTTCGCGTATGGATTTACGCTTCAGTCATTGGATTACTGGGCGTTGTATTGGTCATTAATCGCTGGAAATCGGCAGAGTTTGTCCCTGATTCAAACCAGAAACAAACCGCTCCGATGCAAGGCATGCAGTCTGATGGCCTGCCACAACAACCCATTACACGCATTGAATTCCTTAATGCGATATTCGAAAAGACGAAGCCAAGTCCACTCGTTACACGCATCCTAACTGCCAAAGCCGGCAGTTATCCGAAAGATTCACTTGAATTGGCCTTGCGATGGGCTGAAGAAACAAACCTTGTTCCTTTGGTTGCATTACTACAAACCGATTTGGCTGAATTGGTGCCTGAAAACCAAACAGCACAACAAAAAACGGAGGTTGCACGCAATCTGATCTTTTCCGCTGCGATGTCGGTCGAAACACCCATCGCCGCGGCTTATTTGTTTCAGTTGGGAAAGCAACACATCGACAAAGGCCTGGAGGAGAATGCAAAGAATGTAGATTTATTGAATGCGTTGATCGTGTATCAGAGCGAATATTTGAATGCGCCTATGCAGTTCTTAGGCACCCTTAAAACCGCGCTGGCAACCGATAGTTCCAACCTCGAAACCCACTACATTCACTTAAATCTGCTAAAAAAGTCGCAACAGTGGCCAAAAGCGCTGAAAAAATGCGAAAAATTGATATCTTTGCAGCCCCAAAATCCTCGATGGTTGTTCGAAATGAGCGATGTCTTCGGTGGTATGGGGGATTCTGTCAATGCAAAGGTTTACCTCGATTTGGCAGTAAAAACACAAAAATCAGTTCAATAATTTAAATAAAGTACTATGCCAAGCGGTAAAAAAAGAAAACGTCATAAGATTGCAACGCACAAGCGTAAAAAGCGTTTGCGCAAGAATCGTCACAAGAAGAAATAAGTTGGTTCTTCCACAATAACTAGGCATTTTGTCCAACGAATTAATCATACAAAAAGGTTCGTCTGGGGTAGAAATTGCACTGCTATCGAACCGTAAACTCATAGAATTCCACCGTGAAACCGCCTCTGACGGATTTCAGGTTGGAGACTTCTACCTTGGGAAAGTCAAAAAGATTTCTCCATCACTCAATGCTGCCTTCATCCATGTAGGTGGCGAGAAAGATGGATTTTTGACCTATTTCGATCTCGGCCCAAATCTCAAATCCCTGCGAAAAGTGGTCAAAGCGGCCATTGGTGGACATCCACGCGCTGCTGATCTTGATGAATTCACCATCGAAGAACCCATTGTTAAAACGGGTAAAATCGGACAGGCTCTCAAATCTGGAGAACCCCTGTTGGTGCAAATTATCAAAGAACCCATCGCCAACAAAGGACCCAAAGTAACCTGCGACATCTCCATTCCGGGTCGCTACTTCATCCTTGTCCCCTTCACCAACCACATCTCCATCAGCCGGAAAATTGGTAACCCCAAAGAAAAGGCCCGACTGAAAGACCTGGCAAACAGCATCCGACCACACAATTTTGGCGTGATCGTGCGTACCGTCAGCGAAGGTGTTGCCATCGAAGAACTCGACAAAGACATGCGAGACTTGGTGAAAAAGTGGAATGACCTGGTCAAAGGACTTAAAAACGCCACCACCGCAACCAAAGTGCTCGGCGAAGGCAATCGCCTGCAAACCCTGCTCCGCGATATCCTCAACGATTCATTCACCCAAATCGTTACCAACGACAACGACATTCACGCTGCAGTCAAAGAAACCCTTGGCAAATACAATACCGATGCCGACAAAATTCTAAAACTGCATACAGCCAAGAATAGTCCGTTCGACCAATACAACGTCAACCGCCAAATACAATCAAGCTTCGGTAGAAACGTCCCCTTCAGCGGCGGCGCATACCTGGTCATCGACCACACAGAAGCCCTGCACGTTATTGATGTAAACTCTGGAAGCACCTCGTTCGACCCAAGTAATCGGGAAGAAAATGTGTTGAAAGTAAACCTCGAGGCCGTGGAAGAAATTGCGCGACAAGTGAGACTTCGCGACATGGGAGGAATCATTGTTATTGACTTCATCGACATGCGCGACCCTAAGAAGAAGAACGAACTGTTCACCGCTTTGAAGGATGCCATGAAAACCGATCGGGCCCGACACACCATCTTGCCAATGAGTAAGTTTGGTTTGGTGCAAATCACCCGTGAGCGTGTAAGACCTGCCACCGAAATCGCTACGCAAGAAGTGTGTATCAGTTGCAACGGTACCGGCAAAATGGACGCTAGCGTTCAGTTGTTGGATCGCATCGAAAACGAAATCAATTACTTGTGGGAAAACATGAACCAAAAGCATGTCACCCTGCGCGCCAATCCTTTGATCACCAACTACTTCCGCCACGGATTCCCTTCCCTGCGCATGAAATGGTGGTTGAAACACAAACATTGGCTCAAATTACAAGCCGATCCAGCCCTAGCACTCACCGCCTATCAATTGGAAAACGACCTCAAACAGGTTGTTAACCAAGAAGCGTAATCGCTTGACCATCATTCCCTGTTGCGATTTTCCGTAAACTTATTGTGATTCATTTGCGATTTTCCGTAATGACGAAAATCAGAATCCCCTTACTTTCGGAACATGAAAAAATACATTACTCTTTTTCTGTCCTTCTGCATCGGCCTAGTCGCCATGGCACAAAACCAAACCGTTCGGGGTGTGCTGCGCGACAAAGAATCACAGACCGTGATTGCCAATGCCAAAGTTTTTTTTGAAGGACCGATCACCAACCCACCTGCCAGTTTTGAAGCAACCACCAACACCAAAGGTGAGTTTGTTTTTACCGAGGTGCCCGTTGGTAGGTATGCACTAGCCGTTGAAGCCAAAGACTACCAAATTTTCAGTACCAACAACATCGTGGTTACCTCTGGAAAAGAAGTCATCCTTAGCTACGAACTCGAGCAAATCATTGAGCGCGTGGGTGAAGTCACCATCAAAGGCAAGGGCAAGGGCGACAAACCCAATAACGATGCGGCCCTCATTTCTGCGCGATTGTTTACCGTAGACGAAACCGACCGATTTGCGGGAAGCAGGGGCGACCCAGCACGTATGGCTTCGAACTTCGCTGGTGTGCAAGGGGCTGATGATTCTCGAAATGATATAGTAGTTCGTGGAAACTCACCCCAAGGCATTTTGTGGCGCATGGAGGGAATTGATATCCCCAACCCCAACCACTTTGCCATTCCCGGCACAACCGGAGGATCTGTATCGATCATCAACAACAAAATTTTGGGAAATTCCGACTTTTTCACCGGCGCTTTTCCTGCGG